>CANRAX010000001.1 GCA_947628635.1 uncultured Bacilli bacterium
GCTTTGATTAGGACACTTGCTTTAAGGCCAGATATACTACTTTTAGATGAGGCGATGTCGGCACTTGATTATCAGTCAAGACTGGCGATTAGTGATGATATTTACCGAATAATTAAAAAAGAAGGAAAAACAGCTATTATGGTTACTCATGATATTGCGGAAGCTATAAGTATGGCTGATAGAGTTATTGTTTTGACGAAAAGACCGGCTGTTGTTAAGAAAATTTATGAAATAAAGCTTACGGATAAATCGAGTCCTATTAATAATAGAAAAGCTAAAGAATTTAGTGATTATTATGATAAGATTTGGAGGGATTTAGATGTCCACATTTAGCGATGAGCATAAAAAGTATTTGGAAGATATAAAAAGAAAAAAGGTTATAGTTGGTGTATTTCGTTTTTTAATAATAACTGCGTTTTTAGTTGTTTGGGAGCTGTTAGCTAGATTTAAAATTATAAATACATTTTTGTTTTCAAGTCCTAGTAGTGTTGTTACCACTTTAATGGGATTAATTAAAGAAAATAATTTGTTTAGTCATATTGGAATTACATTATATGAAGTAATGGTAAGCTTCTTAGTCGCAACGGTTATTGGCCTTATAGTTGCTACTTTGTTTTGGCGCTTTGAAATTGCTTCTCGCATAATGGACCCTTATATAACAATACTTAATTCACTACCAAAAGTAGCTTTGGGACCATTACTTATTATTTGGGTTGGAGCTAGTATTAATTCAATTATTTTTATGGCTCTTTTGATAAGTACGTTTATTACTATTATTAATATTTATAATGGTTTTATGAGTGTGAACAGTAGTTATATTACTTTAATGAAATCTTTCAAAGCTAGTAAATGGCAAATTTTTTGGAAAGTTATTTTGCCAAGTAATTATAAGACTATTTTGGCTGCTTTGAAGATAAATGTTTCTATGAGTTTGATTGGGGTAATTATGGGAGAGTTGCTTGTTTCTAAAAGTGGGCTTGGTTATTTGATTATGTATGGCTCACAAGTATTTAATATTAATTTAGTTATTACTTCCGTAGTAATTTTAGGAGTTATTTCTTATTTAATGTATTTTGTTATTGATAAGTTTGAACAGAAAATAAAAAGATGAGATGTAGGTTATGATGAGTTGATTAAAATAAAAAGGCTGTCTGAAACGAAATTTTAGACAGTCTTTTTATAATTTTATCCTTAAATTAAAACGACTTGTTTTGTCAAAGCTATTTAATAACTAAGAAATTCATTACTAAGTCGATTAGAATATTTTTTTTAGATTAAACTCTGCTATTAATAAAGTTATAGTTGCAAGAGTATTATTATCTATAACTTCTTATTTTCTTTATAAGTGAACGCTTGTTCGTTAACACATTTCGCTCTTTTTTATACTAAATTTATTGTATATAAAAAAACTTATATAAGAAGACTTGCTTTGTAATTTTTTAATTATCCAATTTATTGTATTCTTAATCAGTAACTGGTTCTAACCAGATATTATCTTTTTTCTTGCTTGGTACTTCAACGGTAATGTGACTAAACCATGTTTCCTTCGTTAAATGGTACAATGAAAATTGCTATGCATTTTCCACTTTTCTAAATTTAACAAAGTATGCTAATCCACCAATTTCATCTCTGTTTTCTTCTATTTTAATGCCCTTATCTTCACATTTTTTTAGAACTGCATTTTTAATAATTCCTTGGGTCAAAGGACTAACAAATGCAACATCAGGTTTATAATCTATTAATTCAGCAATAGTTGTTTCAGCGTTATATGGTAATACACTAATTTTATTTATAATATTATTAATAACTTTATTATTATCATTTGAATAGTAATTATTAATAAAATTATTATAATCATTTTCTAATTTGCTTGGTAATTTTCGATTAGCAAAAGCGTATCCATCTTCATCAAACGAAATAAAACCATTTAAAGAATTAGGAACTAAATTTTTTTGTTCATCCATTTGGCTTACCTCTATATTATTAACATTGTTATTTGTTAACTTATTAGAACAAATTAAATTTTTAATTTCTTCTTCAGTTTTATATATTTCATTTTTTGCTTCTTCTGACGCTACATTTATTCTACTAATGGATATGTATATAGATTTAAATTTAATTCTTAAACTATCACTTTCTCCTACATACATTCCGGTACTTTGATTTAATGCTATTTTAATTAATTTATCAATATTAATTTCAATATAATTATATAAATTACTAACCACTTCATCAGTTACTTTATATTCGTCTTTACCAACGTTTATATTACCATATGAACTATTAAAAGCATTTCTTATACTTACTTCAATTCTACCATCATAATATCTTGGATGTTGTTTAGGTACTGCTGGATCTGCATACCAATCCAACATAAATGAATCTTTATCCATTAATTCCTCAATAAATATTTCATTCTTTCTATCTATTTTTTCTATATTATTTTCGCTATTCATATTACTTTCCATTTCTTTCTCATAATCTCCATTTTTTGTGTCTATATTTCTATCCTAACATCACTAGTTCTTGATAATAAATTTCTTGCTATTTAGTCAGAATCCTGTTTTGTTTTCTCTAAAGATTCCACTTTTCTAATTCTATTATTTTTTTCATCTATTTGTTTTAATAATTCATCAAATTGTCTGCTAACTTCATCATAATGTTTCTCTTGTTCTTCATATTGTTGTTTACTAGATTCTATTTTCTCATTTATTTCTTTAAGAGTTTCATCATTTTCTATATCTATATTATTTTCTTTATATTCATCAAAACTAGGAAAATCAAATTTATCCCACTTTGCATTCATTCTTTTTAATTCTTCATCATGTTTTTTCAAAAGTTTATCACTATCTTTTATAAATCCTTTCATTTCTTTATAATCATATTTAATTTCTTGCTTTTCTGCTTTTGTATTTGCTTCTTTTTTCTTTTGTTTATATTCATCATTTAGATTATTTAATATTTCACCCATAATATACCTATCAAAAATTATTTTCTTTTCTTACCTACTATTATATCATAGCATTATTTAATTGGAGAAAAAATGAAAAAGCAAATCACGTATAGTGCTTGCTATTAATTACTTACTTCAATATCACCACAATCATTTTCTATTTTTAAGGTAATATCAGATTTGTGATAATTATTCTTAATTTTTACTTTGCCTAAGTCCGTTTTGGCATCAATAAATAATTCGTTGGTATTATCTATTTCTATGTCGCCATAATCATTTTTAATGTAAGAGTCTTTTTTTAAATTGAGATTATTAAGTTCTATATCGCCACAATCATTTTCAAGATAAAGATAATTATTAACTGACTTAATTTTTATATCTCCATAACTATTCTTTACTGTTGCGTCATTAGTCTTAGAAATTAAAACATCCCCACAATCTTCATTTACACTTAATACATTAGCTTTTTCTATTTCTATATCACCATAATCATTGACTACTTTAACAATATTACCACCAAGCATTTTAACATCGCCACAATCTTCTTCAACATCAATATTACCATTTAAAAATTCATCAATAAAAACATCGCCATAATCATTTTTTATATTAATATTTCCAGCATAGTCTTTTGGTAAATATATCTTTATCTTAGCTGATTTTTGATTAAAACAAAATCCTATACAATTTTTTTCTTTTGTTTTAATGTTTAAAGTATCAAGATTGGTTTCAATATCAGTATAGTCTTTTTCTCCGTAAATTACGGCTTTAATATTTTCCGTATTGCTTCTTTTAAAATAAATTTCACTTGTAGTAGCGTCTATCACGATACTATTAAACTTTTCTTCAAAAGTTTTATCTAATATCAATTCATTACTACTTTGTACTCCCATCATAAAACCTTTAAATTTAAAATCATTTTGTAAGAGACCTATAAAAAATATTGAAAGGGCTATCATAATAATAGATAATAAAATAATTAAAGCTATAATCCATTTTCTATTTTTCATCTTTATAGCTCCTTAGCATAAATATTAATTTTAATATTTCTTCGAATAAGCCAAATATTACCCATATTATCCATGTTAAATGCCAAGCCATAGTTTTAAAACTAATAACTAAATATATGATGGTAATGAGTATTGCTACTACACTGGAAATTTGTTTTCTTAATTTATCAGTTTCTGTTTCTTTAGGAGTTTCTATTTTTTTATATTTAATACATACATAGATTATTATACCTGTTGCGACTCCACAAATAAGTAAAAATAAAGCACAGGCTACTACGGGATTCATATTCATAACGGGAATAGAAATAAGTATCCATACACAACTCAAAAAATATAACACAACGCTAATTGCTATTCCTTTGGCTTTTTTACTTGTCTTTAATTTTTCTTCTTCTAAATCAATAACGAATTCACTATTTTTAGAATTTTCTTTTCCTTTTAATTCAATAAAAAGTTCATCAGGAGTGATACCATACAAATCACATAAAGGAACAACTTTATCGAAATCAGGCAGACTCTGGTCTGTTTCCCATTTTGAAACAGTTTGTCTTGTAACTTTTAATTTATCTGCTACTTCTTCTTGAGATAATTTTTTATCTCTCCTTAACTTAAATAACCTTTCACCTAAATTATTCACTTTCTTCACCTCACGCAAAATTATACATTTTATTTTAGTTGCAATCTACCTGTTTGAGTTGGAAATTTGTCAACTAAAATTAACATTTTAACAATTATATATGAAAAAACAAACTATTTTCTAGTCTGCTTTATAAATTTTATTAATCAACATTAACACCTTTTTTGAATATTTTTACATCTATACAATAATAGATACCAATTAAAACGATATAAAGAAATATTCCTAAAACTAAGGCAGTTTTTACTATATCAACTGTAAGAGTATTGTTTATATTAGAATTAAATAAGGCCATAATATTTGGATTAAATAAACCGATGATATAGATAATTAAAACGGATATCGCTACAACAAAGAGATAGTTTAAGAAACCATAAAGAATTGATTTAGCCATTTTGAAGTTATTTTCTCTATGACCTAGTAATATACCAGTAAAGCCTGCTTGTAATATAGTAGTAAATTCTAAAAATAAACATAAGAAAGCAGTAAGAATTACTTTAATTGTGGTACTATTCATAACTGTTGCAAAAAACTGTAAGGTACTTTTTAAAACTTCTAAATTTTCTTTTGAATAATAAGCAATAAATACAAATAATATAATGACTAATATGCTTGTGAACATTGTAATAATAGAAGATAAAAATTTAGAGGTATAAATAGTAGTTTTACTTATGGGAAGTGTATGTGTTAAATAGGACTCATCGCCATATATATTTTTAACGAATCTTACCCATACTCGTAATAAACTATTTATTATAATATTTATAATAAAAGCGATTGTTGTTCCACTTGCTATAAGTGCTAGAATATGGAACATAAAAGAATTATCAAAAGAGAATAAAACTCTTGTAAAAATTGCAAATATAGTAGTCAGTAAATAAAAAACTATTAAAACTTTATAAATGTACTTTAAATCATATTTTAAACATTTACCTAACATTTGAACATCCTCCTAAATATTTCATCAATAGAGCCTTTTTCTTTTGCTCTTAACTTATCAGCATTAGATGAAAGAATTATTTTTCCTTTATCAATAAATATAACTTCATCAAGTATTCTTTCTATATCACTAATAAGATGAGTGGATATTATGACACTGCCATCTTCATTAAAATTATTTAAGATGGTATCTAATATATAATCTCTAGTTGCAGGGTCAACACCACCTAAAGGCTCATCTAATATATAAAGTTCTGCATTTCTTGACATGACAAGTATAAGTTGTAATTTTTCTTGCATACCTTTACTCATTTTAGAAATTTTCATATCTATTTCTAAATCTAAATCTTTGATTAACCTTTTAGCCTTGTCAGCATCAAAGTTATCATAAAAGTCCGTAAAATATTCAAGTGTTTGTTTAATTGTCATACTTTTATCCAAGTAAGTTCTTTCTGGTAAATAAGAAATGATTTTTTTACTTTCAATACCAATATTTTTGCCATTTACTAAAATTTCACCACTTGTTGGGATAAGTAAATCATTTATAAGTTTGATTAAGGTTGTTTTACCCATACCATTTTTTCCTAACAAGCCTATAATTTTTCCTCGTGGTATTCTTAGGTTAATATCTTTTAAAACTTGTTTTTTATCATAATTTTTATAAATGTTTTTACACTCTAATAATTCCATTATTTATTTTCCTCCCTTAAAAATTCAACTATTTCATTTTTTATAAATCCTAATTCTTTCATTTCATCTATATATTTTTTAGTTTTTTCTTTGGCATATTTGTCTTTAAATTTATTTAATAGTTTTTGGTCTTTAGTAACATATTTCCCGTTTGTTCTTTCGGTATAGATAAGTTTTAAATCTTCAAGTTCAACAAGTGCTTTTTGCATAGTATTAGGATTTACTTTTGTCTTTAGGGCAAGTTCTCTAACTGACGGTAGTTTTTCGCCTGATTTTATTTTCCCTGATATTATATATATTTGTAATTGTTCTACTAGTTGGATATATATTGGTCTATCATTATCAAATACAAAATTCATAATTGCTCCTTTTTGCATTGTATTACTTGCTTAATACAATGATATAATCAAAATTTAAAAAAGTCAATAAAAAATGATTATCAATTTTACTTGATAACCTAAATCATTTAAACTGTAAGTTTTATAAATTATTTTAAATCTAAAAAAAGTTGCCTCAAGAATATGAAATGTCTGAAATAATGTTTTCTGATGAATTACCTGATAACATGACTTTTCCTGATTCATCTAAAATTTATTTTAATAAAGTTATTGAAGCAAAGAGTTTAAATAATTAAATTTTTTTTATTAATTAAAAAGCTATTATGAATTTTTGAATCTATTTACTTGCAATAGTTTAATAAGTCATAATCAGTTTGCTTACTATTTTTTTCGATAGTCCAATATTCATCAGCTTCATTGAAATTACATCTATATACATCATAGAATAAGGTATCATAATATATTACGTTTCCGATAGTGTTAGTTTTAATTCTAAATCGTGGGGCTTGGCTATTTAGTTTTACATTACTATAATCTAGTATTAATAACATTGCTATTATTAAAACAACATATCCTAAATTAAATAATACTCTTTTTTTTAAAGTTTTTCCTTTTTGAATAATTGAAAAGCCAAATAAAGATATTATCATACCTATAACTGAATAGATAGAACCCCAACTACTTTCACTAGGAAATACAGAAAAAGCACTAAAAATTAAACCTAAGCCAAAGAATAATAAAATTTCTGCAATTAATTTATTTTTCTTGTGGATTTTTTTAGTTGTATAATCAATAGTATTAACAATATTTTCTTCAAACTTCTCTTGGTATTCTTTATACTCAACTTTTTGGCCACTTATTAAATCATTTAAAGTAATATCTAATTCATTACATAAAGGTTTGAATAAAGATAAGTCAGGCATATTTCTGCCATTTTCCCAATTTCCAATAGTACGGTCAGATACTCCTAGTTTTTCGGCTAAAGCTTGTTGAGTTAAATTTTTATTTTTCCTACATTCAGAAATAAATTTGCCAATTTTGTCTTGATCCATATTTCTTGCTCCTTTCATATCAACATCTTAAAACAAAAAAGTTGATTTTAATAGGAAACATATCAAGGGTAAACATATTTTTTTCATTTATTTAAAGATGACTCTTTTTTGTAAATTGTTTTTGAATAAATTTTTTTGACAATTTTTTCTTGAGTCATATTTTTTCATAACATATGTATTATATTCATATAAACTTTAAGAATTCATAGTTAATTACCTTAATTTATTTTTCCATTTTGTCTATATATTTGCTTAAGGTTAGTGGCATATATCTAGTATTTCTAATCGCATTTATTCCATAATGTTTTAATTTACTAAATGATAATTTGCCTTTTTCATATCTTGTTACTAAATCTATTTTCATAGCTTTTTGTATTCTTATATTTTTATCTTTGTATTCATATGGAATATTTACTTCTCTAACTTTGAATTTATACATAATTGATGAGTATGGCTGGCCAACATATAAGTAAATAATATCATTTATTTTAATGTCAGCTTTTTGTTTCCATATTAGCGTATTATTATTTTTTAAGGCCTTTTCGATATCAAAATATTTTGGACTTGCTGGTACTATCCATTCATTAGTATTGTTTTTATTTAAAATCGTGTATGAATAACTTTCATCAATTAAATTCATTATATTTTCATCTGATACAGTATCATTTAATATAATAGAAATCCAATTTTTCTTATTCATATGATATGCAGGATAAAATCCATCTAGTTTTAATAAATTTTCTATCTTTGTTGGTTCTAGTTTTATATCAATTATTTCTACTTCCCCATTATCTTTTTTATCTAATTTACTTTTATCTATATTCATTATTATGCCATACCACTTTTTAGTATTTTTATTTCTAAAAGTAGCATATTTAGGAAATTTTTCCCATTCAAATTGTGGATTATCACCATATTTATCTTTAATTAAAGTTGTTATTCTATTTGATTGATCGTATATAAAAGCTTCTTCAATAAAACAATTATTTTTAATATCTTTTAATAAATTTTCAAATTCTTCTTTAACTTCATTTGCAAAAGTACCTATATTTCTTTTTACACGAAAGCTTGTATATTCTTCGTCAAAAGATAAATCAATAACTTTGCCTTTAACTATACCATTTTTACTTATTTCAATATCAACTC
This sequence comes from uncultured Bacilli bacterium, assembly GCA_947628635.1. Classification (GTDB taxonomy): domain Bacteria; phylum Bacillota_I; class Bacilli_A; order RF39; family UBA660; genus CANRGD01. Next base: position 8,766 of record CANRAX010000001.1, read on the forward strand.
TAAAATTATTATTCATAATATTTTGAGAATATTTATATAAGGATTTATTTTTTTTAAAGCCATATGCCATTATTTTATTAAAATCAATCTTTGTTCTTCTAAATAATTCTTCTTCAATAGTCATTTTTTTCTCCTATAAATTTAGCTTTTACACTATTAACATCTTTTAATTCACTTATTTTAAGGTGCTTTTTGAAGTTTCATGTGAATTCAATTTACTTCAAAAATTTATGATTAAATTATATCACGTTTAATACAATTAATAATCATGGATAAATAATTTATTAAATTTTTATAGTATTTTTAATGTTTCTTTAATATTAATTATTTAATATGTATATGTAGTAATTTGTTATGAACTTTAGGCAATTTATAAATTTAGTTTAAAATAAAATTCTTATTTAAAAATCATGGGTAGTTTTAATTATGGTATAATGGAAATGAAAATACACTTTAAAAGGAGGCGATATTTTTTGCGGATTTTAATAGTTGAAGATGAATATAGTCTTGCTGATGTAATAGCTACAAAATTAAAAGAAGAAAAATATGAAGTTGATATAAGTACAGATGGTGAAGATGGTCTTTTTAATGCCCTTAGCAATATTTATGATTTAATTATTCTAGATATTATGCTACCTAAAAAGAATGGCCTTGAAATTTTAAATGAACTGAAAGAAAATAATATTTTAGCAAAAGTTATAATGCTTACAGCTAAAGCTGGATTAGATGATAAATTAAAAAGCTTTGACACTGGAGCTGATGATTACTTAACCAAGCCTTTTCACATTGAAGAGTTAGTCGCAAGAGTTAATGTTCAATTAAGAAAAAAATTTAAAAATAAAATTAAAGATATTATTGAATATGGTGATTTAAGTTTAAATATTAGAACTTCTAGTTTAACTTGCATTAATACTAATGAGTCTATAAATGTTCCATATAGAGAATTTATGTTATTAGAATATTTTATGAATAATAAAGAAACTATTATTTCAAGGGAACAAATTTATGATAAAGTTTGGGGATTAGATAATGACTTTGAATCAAACAATTTAGAAGCTTATTTATCTTTTCTGAGAAAAAAAATTAAAATAATTGGTTCAAAAGTAAATATAAAGGCTGTTCGTGGACTTGGTTATAGAATGGAGATATAAAATGAAAGAATTAAGAAGGAAAACTTTTTTTACTATTTTTTTCATTATTTCTCTTTTTGGCATATGCTTTGCTATTTTATTTAATGTTCAGGCTTATCAAAGAGAACATTTTGATATTTTAAATAATATAACTAGAGTGAAAAAAATTATTTTTAATGATGAGGATAAAAAACCTAGAGAAAAAAATGATGAAAAAGATCTTCAAAATAGGATGATAATGGATTATGAAGTATATACTTTTATATTAGATGTAGATAATAATATCATTTATAAAGTAAGTCATAGCGATAATGATGTAGATAATATTATTTTGAATAAAGCCCAAGAAATTTTAGATACTAAGCAAAAGAGTCAAATTCAAATAGGTAATTTATATTTTAGTAATTATGCTTATAATTTTTCCAATGGTAAATTTTTAACAATAGTTAATATTTCTAATACCAAGACTAGATTATTAAAATTGCTACTGACTTCTTTGATGTTACTTTTATTAGGTGAAATAGTTATCTATATAATTAGTAAAAAAATAACAAATTGGTTAACTCATCCGGTAGAAGAAAGTTTTAATAATCAAAAAGAGTTTGTTGCTAATGCTTCTCATGAATTAAAAACGCCATTAGCTGTTATGATTGCTAGTATCGATTGCTTAGAACCAAGTAAAAAGAATGAAAAATGGATAAATAATTTGAAAAGTGAATCTGAAAAAATGAACAATTTAATAACTAGATTACTTGATTTATCAAAATCGGAAAATTATAATTTAAAAGAAGATTTTAGATTAACTGATATATCAAAAGTAATTGAGAAAATCGGTTTAACTTTTGAAAGTTTAGCTTTTGAAAAAAATGTAACTATAAAAACAAATATTGAAGAAAATATTATGTTTTTATGTAACAAAGAAAGTATAGATGAATTAGTTTCAATTTTAATTGATAATGCTATAAGTCATAGTGAAAAAAACAGTAGTATCATGATTAATTTATCTAAGGTTAAATCAGAAATAAAATTAGAAATTACAAACAAAGGTGAAGCTATTCCTGATGATGAGTGTGAAAAAATTTTTGAAAGATTTTATCGTAGTGATAAAAGTCATAATCGAAAAAGTAATAGATATGGTTTAGGTCTTGCTATTGCTAAAAATATAGTTATTGGTCATAACGGTAGTATAACAGCCCACTCTAAGAATGGTTATACAACCTTTAAAATAATCTTTAAAGTTAAGGAACATTAGATTTAAAAATTAATATTTCTTTAATCTTGACATTTTATAATAAAAATATAAGGAAGGTGAATTTATGTCTAAAAATATTAAAGATAATGAAGAGAGTATTAAAAGTAAGCAAAAAAAGGAAGAAAAAAACAGTGTAGGTGAAAAAAATAAGGATTTAAACCTTAGCATTTCAAAAAGTAATGAAAGTGCTAAGACTGATTTTGAAAATTTAAATTCCGATGAGAAGATATTTGGAGAGAATATTTCAGAAAGAAAGGAAAGCGCTGATAAAGAAAAATCCAAACTGAAAAAAGGGAAAAACTTCTTTAATATAATTATTATTTTTATAGTATTTTTTGTTTTTCTAGTAGCGATTGCTCTTGTTTGTTTTAAATTATTTGATGTAGTTAGTTCTTATATTGATAAAGAAGGGAAAGAAAAAGTTGAACTGAAGTATGCCGAAACAGATAAAACTACTAATAATAAGAATAGTGAAGGTATATATATTACTGATGTTTCTGAAGTTGTAGAAAATGTAATGCCATCTATTGTAGCTATTACAAGTAAAACGCTTATTTCATCTGGTATGTTTGGACCTAATTATTTTGGGCAAGAGCAATATGCCAAGGGAGCTGGTTCTGGTATAATTGTAAGTAAAAATGATACAGATATTTTAATATTAACTAATAATCATGTAATTGCTAATGCCTCTGAATTGTCTGTTCAGTTTATTAATGAAAAAAGTTATGACGCAAAGGTTGTTGGAACTTCTGATAAAAAAGATATAGCAATTATTTCCGTGTCTTTAAAAGATATTGATACCAGCACTTTAGAAAAAATAAAGATAGCTACAATGGGAGATTCAAACAAATTAAAAGTTGGTAATGGCATTATTGCTATTGGAAATGCATTGGGTTATGGTCAATCTGTTACAACTGGTGTTGTTAGTGCTCTAAATAGAGAAGTTTCTATTGATGATTATAATAATAAGATGATTCAAATAGATGCCGCTATTAATGGGGGTAATAGTGGTGGAGCTTTATTAAATGGCAATGGTGAAGTTGTTGGAATTAATTCTGCTAAGTATTCATCTAGTGCTTATAGTTCATCTGCAAGTATTGAAGGAATGGGATTTGCTATACCTATCTCTGATGTTAGTGAGCTTATTACTTCATTAATGAACGGGGAAGGAGATAATAGTGCAACAATTGGTATTGAAGGCTATATAGTCGATGAAAATAATGCTCTTAGTTATAATATGCCTTCAGGATTTTACATATCAAAAATTGTTTCTGGTAGCGGAGCAGATAAATCCGATTTAGAAATAGGTAATATTATTACGAAAATTAATGATGAAAAAATTGATGATTTAAGTGATATTCAAGATGTTTTAGATGATTTAAAAAAAGGTGATAAAGTTAAATTAACAGTAAGTTATGTAAAAAGTAGAGAATATCAAGACAAAGAAGTTGAAGTTACTCTTTCATAAAATATGGTTTTCATAGGTAAAAAAGAAATAATTTTGATTTCTTTTTTTAATGTTTTTTTAATATTTACTTAATATAATATTAATGTCAAAAGAGGAGGACAAAAGATGTTTATATTAAAAAATGCATGGATTTCAATTAAAAGAAATAAGGGAAGAAATATTTTAATAGGAATTATTATTTTAATTATTGCTTGTGCTTGTACGATAACACTGGCAATTAAAAATACAGCTGTTGATTTGATAGATTCCTATAAAAGTGCTTACGATAAGGAAGTAACTATTGGCTTTAACAGAGAGAATATGATGAAAGGCTTTGATCCATCTCAAGAAGAAGGAAGAGAAAGTGCAAGGGAGAAGTTTGATAATATTGCAAGTTATACCATTAGTGATGTTGAAAAATTTGCAGACAGTGATTATATCGAAAGTTATTATTATACCTATGGTGTCGGTTTAAATGGAAATAGCATAGAAAAAGCTGAAATTGAATCAAATAATGATATGCCAAATGGATTTGGTCATGGAAGAGAAAATAATATGTCTTCTACTGATTTTACTTTAACAGGATATAGTTCACAAGATGCAATGAGTGAATTTATTAGTGGTGCTTATACAATGAGTGAAATAACTGATAACGCTTGGGATATTGCTTTTAATGGTAATTATATCTTTATTAATGAAGAACTTGCAAGTTATAATAATTTAAAATTAAATGATAAAGTAAAATTAGAAGATGAAGACGGAAATGTTTATGAGTTTGAAATTATTGGTATTTTTAAGGAAAATGAAGAAGATAATCAAGAGTCAATGTCTATGTTTTCTAATTCTGTAAATACAATAATAACTAATAGTGAGGCGGTTGTTAAGCTTACAGATGGAAATGAAAATTTAAAAGCTTCTATTCATCCTACTTTTATTATAAATTCTTATGATAATGTGGAGAAACTTCAAGATGAATTTTATGAAAAAGGATTAGATGAAAATTTCATATTACAAACAAATGAAGAGCTTGCTGAAAGTGGAGTTTCAAGCGTTAAAAACATTTCATCATTTTCAACATCTTTCTTAATTATTACACTTATTATTGGTGGAATTGTTCTATTTGTAATTAACATGATCAATATTCGTGAAAGAAAATACGAAATTGGTGTTTTGAGAACAATTGGTATTAGCAAATTAAAATTAACAATGCAATTTGTAGCAGAACTTGTAATTGTTTCAGTTATTGCTCTTACATTGGGTGCAGGAATTGGAGCAGTAAGTTCTAAGGGGGTTAGTAATTCGTTACTTGCAAATGAAATAAGTAGTAGTAATGAAAAAACTGAAGAAATAAATAAAAATTTTGGTGGAATAAATCATGATGGTGCTAGAGGCGGTATGCATGGTAAGGGTATGCCTGTTGTTCAAGCTTATGATTCTATTGATGCAGTAGTAGATATTAAAGTTTTAATAGAGTTACTTAGTATTGGACTTTCGCTAGTATTAGTAAGCTCAATTGCCTCAATGGTTAGTATTCAAAGATTTTCACCACTTACAATATTGAAAGAGAGGTCTTAGAAATGGCAAATAAGAATAACTATGTTTCAAAAGATAAACTTGGTAAGAATATTTCTAAAAAAGAGATTAAGGTTAAAACTAAAGAAGATAATGAATTAAAAGAAAAAAAAGAGATTAAGGAAAAAAATACTTCAGCAAAAAACGTTATTTTAAGTATTAAAAATGCTAGTTATCGATATAGTGATGCTGAAGAAGATGACTATGCTTTAAAAAATGTTAGCTTTGATTTTGAATGTGGAAAGTTATATGCTATAAGAGGCCGAAGCGGTACTGGTAAAACAACACTTTTATCACTTATAAGTGGACTTGAAAAGTGTACTGAAGGTGAAATTATATTTGCTGGTAAAAGTTTAAAGGATATGAATTTAGATAAATATCGTAATAGTGATATAGGTATTGTCTTTCAAAGTTATAATTTGCTTCCTTTTATGACAGCAAGTGAAAATATAATTCTTTCAATGGACGCAAATGGATTAAAAATAAAAAGCAAAAAAGAAAAAGCGATTGAACTTATGGAAAAAGTGGGATTAAAAGCAAGCTATGCTAATCGTAAAGTATTGAGATTGTCTGGTGGAGAACAGCAAAGAGTTGCTATTGCAAGAAGCCTATCTTATAATCCTAAAATGATAATTGCGGATGAACCAACTGGAAATCTTGATAAACAAACGGAGAGTGAAATTTTAGAAATATTTAAAAAGTTAGCTCATGAAGAAAATAAATGTGTTATAATTGTAACTCATTCACAGAATGTTTGCGATACTGTTGATAAAATATATGACCTAAAAAAAGTCAAAGATGTTAACTAAAAGTTTAGTAATATTTTAGTTTCTAAGTGTAAAGAAAAGTTTAATCTCTATTAGCTTTGATATATTATAATCATTTTCTATTTTTAAATAGTTAATGATTTTTATTTTTATCTAATAGCTAAAATATTAAATATAATAAATTGTGCTTTTACTTTATTTGTTATAATCTTCCAAAAAACTTTTATATTGTCCTTTTTTTCTAGAACCTAAAACACAATCTAAATTAATATTATCTAGAGCTTTAAAAATATTATAATCAATATTATTGTTAATTTTGCGTAAATTTTTAATAAGCTCTTTCATTTCTTTTCTTTTACTAGTGTTAATTATAGAATTATTATCAGTAAAACGACAGGCACAATTAATAAAAGTTAATTCATTGAATTTACACCAAGATATTATAGAATCTTCTTTAACTAAATAAAGGGGTCTAATAAGTTCTAATCCAGCAAAATTTTCACTGTGTAATTTAGGCATCATTGTCTTAATTTCTGAACCATAAAACATGGAAAGTAAAGTTGTTTCAATGACATCATTAAAGTGATGGCCTAAAGCAATTTTATTACAACCTAGTTCTTTAGCCTTATTATATAAACATCCTCGACGCATTCTAGCACATAAGTAGCAATCACTTTTTGAATTAGCTTTTGTTACAATATCGAAAATATCGCTTTTAAAAATTTCAATTGGAACATTTAATATTTTGGCATTATTTAAAATAAACTCTTGATTACGTTTATTATATCCTGGATCCATTACTACATAATGGGCGGTAAATTTTACTTTGCTATGTCTTTGTAGTTCTTGAATACACTTAGCTAATAAAAAAGAATCTTTTCCACCACTTATGCAAACCATAATATTATCATTTTCTTGAATTAATTCATATTCACTAATAGCTTTTATAAATTTGCTCCAAATCTCTTTTCGATATTTTTTTATAATGCTTCTTTCTATTTCTTGAAATTTTTCCATTTTGCTAAACTCCTTTATAATTAAAAAATTTATTAGACATTAATAAAATTAATAATGTTTTTCTTAATTATTATTTTATCATATAAAACTAATCTAGATGGTAGGAAAAGAGGAATTAAAATATGAATAAGAGCTTTTTAATATTTAATTATTGAAAAAATTAGAAAAGCAGTTGGAAAATTTCTTGTATTAAATAGATAATTAAATTTCTTTATTACTATTAAAATCTATTAAATAGTCTTGCCAAACAACACAACGTTCAATTGCTACTAATCGAATAATTATCCAAATAAGAACGTCATAAAGTTGTTCTTTTTTTATATCCAACGATAAACAATATTTTTTTAAAGGATAAATATCAATCAAAAGATTGGAATTTTTATTGTCATTAAGAGTTTTATATAATATATTGCTTGCTATTATATTGCCTTTTTCTATAATGTTAGAAAAATCGTTTTTTTTGCTTGTGTAATAATTAGTTATTTCATCTATTTGACTTATCATCTCTTTATATTTTTTTATGGTAATAATTTTTTTTAGCTTACTTAAAAGTTTATTAATTGTATTATTCATTACTTTATCTTTTTCTTTATTAGATAAATTTCTAAGTAAAAAGTTTAAATTTTCTGATTCAAGTTCTAAAATGTCAAGAACTTTTGTAAGTTCATTACTTGTTATTTTAATTATAGCTTCACTTATTTGATTAACTTTACTAGAAGTATCTTTCATTATGTATCATCCCATTTCTATTTTAGAGTTATTTTTATTATAACACTTTTTAACCTATAAGTCAGAGTTTTGAGGTTATTTTAAATTTAAATGGGAAAATTATTAATGGTGAAGTTAATATGTTTGATAATAATCTTAAATGGTGCCGTGAAAATTTAGAGATGACACAAAAAGAATTGGGTTTTATTTTTGGAATTAGCGATAAAACTATTTCTAATTGGGAAACGGCAAGTGATCCAATACCATTTAATAAATTAATTAAATTTTGTAATTTGTATGGATATTCCTTAGATTTTGTGTTAGGTCTTACAAAGAAAAACAAGAAATACGATGTTCCTATTGAAACAGATAAGAAGGAAATTGGCAAAAAGCTCAAAAAACTTAGAAAAGATTTAAATTTGTCGCAACTAAAATTTGCGAGTAAATGTGGGTTATCACAAACTACTTATAGTCATTATGAAACTGGTCTTAATCTGATAACAACAACGGCAGCATATGCAATTTCTAAAATTTATAATGTATCTTTGGATGATTTAGTTGGAAGAGAAAATAAATTAGAACAAAATGATTTATAAATAATACAAATGATTATTATAGTAAGCTTATTATCCTATTTTTATAAGTTGGATTAATTTCTATATTTTAATATCATATTAAAAAATAGCCATTACTTGATGATAGCTATTTTTTTATTTTAAGTAAAGTTTTAGGTATATTTTTTAATTTTATATCAATAGTTTATTTTTAATTAAACCAAAAGTTAGAAAAATCATACTTTAAAACACGATAAATCATATATTTATTCATCTTAGCAGTGAATTTTTTTATTAAATTATGATTTTCATCATATTCCGCAAATACGCCTTTAGTACCAGAGTCAATAACAATATTGTTGTTGCTCATAGTTTGTACACTACTTACTATACCTGAATACTCAACTGGAAAACTATCAATTAATTCAAAAGTTTTATTATTTTCATTTACTTTATAAACATAATAGTAAGATTGATCACCTTGAAATGGATTATTATTAGTAATTCCAATATCAGTGTATGAAAAATTAGGTTGACTATTTGAAACACCATAGTTATTATTATAGAAAGTTAATAAAAATTCGCCTTCGTTGGAGCTAGGACTGTATCGAACACTATGTTGACCAGCATGAACTTTAAAATCACCTATTTTTTCAAAAACCAAATCAGCAAAAGAAGTATCTTTCCAAAATTCTTTATTTGATAGCATATATTCGATCTTAGGTTCATTTAAAATATTAGATACTTTTATAATAGAAGAAGTTTCACGACTACTTACAAAAACATTGCCATTAACGTACTCAATTGAATTAAGATGAAGCCAATCTAGACCATCTTCTCCTTCATCTCTTTGACTTTTAGTATCAAGCTCACATGTAGCAACATAACTCTTAAAAATATTTTCAAAATCAACAAGCTCAGTAACCTTGTTCGTTTTTCTATCAATTTTTATAATACAATCTTCTTCAGTCTCTTTTTTTGTATTATTGGCTAAAACTAAAAGATTTTTATCATCATCAAAAACATAATCATGATGAAGTTGATATTTTCCCGTACGATAAATATTAGTTACTTCTCCTAAGTTATTAATCTCAGCAATTTTTGTTTGAGAAATACTAAAAAGCATTTTATCATCGTCAAATAAAATAGAATGAGCTCGGTAACCAATAATAGGTATTTCACTACGTATAATGCCATTATTATCATATAAAGCTAAATAATCTTCTTCATCAGAATCATTACCAAGCATTGCGTAAAGACCATCACTTAATGCATTGGTACTATTACCAGTTTCTACTTTTAATTTTTCTTCAGCCAATATATTAATTTTACTTAAATCAATGGTAAAATTAAAATTTTTATTATCTTTTGAAGTAGTCGCTTCTATATTAACACTGTTCTTACTACCAGGAATTAAACCAATTAATTGATAAGAACTTTTATTTTCTTTTTGAACAAGTTCTTTAGAATAATCTTCAATATTATCTTTACTTGATTTTATAGTATAATTTAAATTTTCAAAATCAGAAGTATTTTTAAAATAGATATTTACACTTAACTTATTAGTGCCATAAGGGTTATAAATAATAAGATAATCATCCTTTAAGTCCGATAGCAATTCATTAATTTTTTCTCTCACAGTTTGCTGATACTCTAAGTTGTAAATGGAGATGTTTTTATTTTTGGTTACAGAATAAATGTTATTTCCTAATGATTTGTCCTTAATAATAGTTACGTTTCTTCTAAGCCAATCTTTATTATTTAAGTTAGATTGCACATAATTTTTACTTATAAAAAAAGCTAGTAAACTAACAAGGCAAATGAACAAAATGCTTGATGAAATAATAATTATTTTTTTAATAGTTGTTTTTTTCATAATACCTCCTAAAATTAATATATTATTTAGATAATAGCAAGTAATTGTGTTTTTTTTGTGAAAAAGAAAAAAGAAAATTTATTTCTTTTTAGGCAAAGTTAACTTTTATATTAACTACTTCTGGTTTGGTACCAACACGCATATTTGGACCATATAGGCCAATTCCACTAGTAACAATACTGTGAAAATTAGCAATTTTTTTAAGTCCATAAGGATTTTCCCATAAAATATTAGTTAAAATTGTACCCGGAAAAACTTGACCATTGTGGGTATGCCCAGATAAATCCAGATCAATATGAGCTTCGGCTAATTCATGAAGTTCTCTAGGCTCATGATCAATTAATATAATAGGCTTTGTTAAGTCCATGTTTGATGTTATTTCATTCGGTGTTTTTCTTTTTGTAATTCCACGACCTAAACGCTTATAATCAGGACGACCATAAATATATATTTCATTTTTTAACATAATGTATTCATCACGTAAAAGTTTAATATTAGAATCCTTTAACATCTTATCCATACGTTTATCGCTTACTTTTAATGATTTATAATTAAATGTAAATCCAGCTAAAGTTTTTTCATCAATATCATGATTTCCATATACAGCATATACTCCATATTTAGATTTTATTTGCTTAAATAACTTTACTATCTTAGAAGGATTATCCACTGCATCAAAATCATTATCAAAAATGTCTCCTGCCATAATAACAATATCAGCATTTTGAGCATTAATTTTATCAACTATTCTTGCAATTTGACGATAACCGAGATTATAACCAATATGTAAATCAGATATTAATACTATATTTAAATTTTCAAAATTAGAAACTTTTTTATTAATATTAATTTCATAATTAGTTGTACGTATTACTCTAGCATTTATGGTTCCATAAAAACAAATGGCCATTATTAATAAAATACTAATAAAGCCACTAATTTTATAAACTTTAGTATTCTTAGTTTTTTGATATGGTACTTTTTTTATCTTAAAATAGACCACTTTAAACAAATAATTTAAAGAAAAAATTATCGATGAATAAAGTAAAATGCCAAGCCAAAAGTTGCCTATACCACTAGCAAAATATTTTATTTTACTTTTTGGTAATAAAAAACTAATTAAAATTAGACACGAAAAAAAAGCATAAATTAGTGAAATAAGAAATATTACTTGCTTTTTTTTAAATATATTTTGACAATTACCTAACCAAATAATTAAACGCCATAATATATAGATGTGTAATACTATATAAATAGGTGATATGATAAGCGCTATCATTTATAACCTCCGATGTTGTAAATTTTGATAAAAATAAGCATAATTAGTGATACCTTTTCCTTCATTAGGATAATAATGTGAATAACACTGATCAATTGTAAATATAGCTAGTAGAATAATACAAAGGGAAATTAATATTTTTTTATTAATCTTTCTTATCATATTATCTAATAATGGTGCTAAAACATATACAATAGCAAGACCACCAAGACCAAATATTAAAAGTCCTTCAGCACAAATTCGTCCATGTAAATTTAAAAAATAACCACTATAATCCCACCATTTTACTCCATTATGAGTAACTTCAAGGTAGTATGCAGTAAAATATTCAACCAATCCGCATAAAAACATCGTTGATATAAACTCCTTTAATGGCGTTTTTCGAAATTTTTTCAAAATTACTAAAATTAAAATACCACCAGAACCATAAATAGGAAGCCAAGGGCCATGGAGAGCACCACGGTTTACAAAAACACCATCACTTATTAAATGAAGACTAACCTCCCAAAGCCAACCTATGAATGAAATTATGAAGAATAATAAAATTAAAGAAGGGATACTATAATTTCGTAAATAGTTAATATTTTCAACAATTCTTTTTTTAGTTTTTTCTTGAATTTTAAAAAGTCTATTAGGATAACTTTTACCATCAATTACATCTTGATAATAATTAATTCGATTTTTTCGTAGCTCTTCTTTTTCATATTGTTCTTCTTCTTTTCGACTATATAAAGTTATACCAAAATTATTAACTAGAAAAGCTTTGAAACCAGTATCACGTTTTATATTCTTATCTTTTTTCTCTTTTAGATCGACAATATCGGCATAAGTTTTTTCTAATAAATCTTTGTCAGCTTTTTTAAATAAATAATCATCATTTAAATATTCATAATTTGGTATTTTATTTTTTATAGCTAAAGTTCTTAAATTACTATAATATTCACTGAAAAAAGCTACTTTATAAGGATTAGAATAAAGAACTTTCGTCATACCAAAAGTCAATAATCCAATTAATTCCCAACCAAAGAATGATAAATCCATAGTAAAGCATTCAAATTTATGATTATTCATCATATTTCTAGAAAGCTCAATAGCCTTTTTTGAAGGAATATCAGGATTTTCCGCTACTATATAAGGTACTAAAAAATAAGAATATCTTTTAATAAAGCCACCAACAATAGTTAAACTCCAGAAGAAAAGATAAAAATATTTTAAGAACATAGTATATGCAGCTTTAAACCATTTTTTAATATTTAAAAGAAATAAAAATCTTTGCTTTGAAACTTTGGGATAGGTACGACCTTCCAAAAAAATTCGACGAGCAATTACAGGATAGATGTTTGTTGTAGAAAACCAAATGAAAAAAGTTAAAAATAAACTTAAAAGTATTAAAAATGCAATAGCTAAACTGGTAGATTTTATGATTGAAGTAACAGCTTTAATTATGGTTATATAAATAGAACCCGTAGAAATAGAATTTATTAGAGATGATAATACTCCTCTAGTTCTACCTAAAATAGGATTATCAATTTTATCTATAATTTCTTCTTTTTTTTCTTCAACTAATTTTTCTGCGTCAGTTAAATCATCTCTTTCGAAATCTTCTATAAGTAATTTTTCATCACTTGAAACTTGATTTCTTATTCTTGTTATAGATAGAGAGTCGGCAAATTCAGCACCTATAAAAGAAGCTATTAAACAGACAATAACAAAAAATAGATAATGCTTCTGAAAAACTTTTCTAGCTTTTTTCTTTAATTCTTTTCTTGTTTTCATAAAACTCCTTAAAAAGAAAAAAGATTTTAATCCTTTTCTTTACCAAATAATTCTAATAATCTAACAAATAAGTTAATAAAATCTAAATACAAATTGAAAGCACCAAATATCGCTAATTTATCATCATCTAATTGATTTGATAAAGCTTTAACTACTTTCATATCATAAGCGACATATAATGCAAAAATAAGTGCACTAATAGCAGAAATTATAACATTTGTTGTTGAACTTTTAAAGATAAATACATTAATCACTGAAGCAATAATGGTAACCAAAAGTGATACAAAAAGTATTATACCTAATTTTGATAAATCTTTTTTTGTCTTGTGACCATAAAATGCTAAAACAGCAAAAATTAGAGATGTTATTACAAATATAGACATAAGAGAAAACATATCATACGTTAAAAACAACACAGAAAAAGTAATTCCTGTTGTGATAGAAAATATCAGATAACAAAGCATTGCTGTAACCTTGCTCATTTTTGTAATCCGAAAGCCCATGACGATAGATATAACTAATTCCACAATAATTATTGGAATTATTCCAATTTCTAGTAAACGTGCCGCAACAGATGGCACTAGTGATAAAGCATAACCACTGCCAAAAGTAATTAGTAATCCAACAAATAACCATGTGAATAATTTAGGATATATTTTTGTTAAATTCTCGTTCATTTTAATTCATCCCTCCATCTTATTTTCTTTAGGTTTTATAAATATATCATACCATTTATTTATGCTATTTACAAGTATTTTATACCTATGCGAAGAAAAAGAAAAAAACTTTTTTAAAGTTTCTTCAAGCGCTAATTATTTTGTTCTTCGCCACATATAAACTGTTACGTAAGGTTGAAGATTATTTATTGTTGTAGCTGTTCCTGTAAAACTGTGAGTATGCCCATCACTAGTTGTTCCCTTACCAGCAGTACCTGTTGAAGTTGAGGTTGTTGAAATTGGATGAGTATGACCTCCTCCACCCCCTGATGAGCCGATATATGACAAGGCTTTAGGAGCACCATTTGCCCATCCATTTTTTACTAGCCATTGAAGACCCGTTCCTGTTTCTAATCCTAAGTTATTGTCATTCGAGTTTATTACTAATGCAGCACCCCCATGAACAAAGCTATGACTATGGCTTGGTATTTCTGCTATTGTTAAAGTATGTGAACCAGTTGTACTATCTACTTTATCATAACTGTGACTGTGACTTGGTATTTGACTTATTGTTAAACCCGTACTTCCTATTGAGCCACTTGGTGTATAGGAAACACTTTTTGCTCCTCCTGTCTTTCCAACTGTATTAAATTCTGTTTGACTACTGTCTATTCCAACCAAAGTTTGTCCTTTTCCATAGGCTTCCCATGTGCCTCCTAGAAATGATGAGGGATTTGTACTTGCAGTTGAAGTATAAATTGTTCCTACTGGATATATTTTATTTAAAAAATTAGTTAATTCATTACTAAACTTTGTACAGGTTCCATCTATGGCGGCTTGTACATTATTTACGGCTAAGCTTGAATTATCTTCATAATAGACATCTTTACTATTTATAAGGGTTTGTGCTAATACGTATGAAGATGTTATTGAGATTATTATAGCAATTAAAAATATTATATAAACTTTTTTGTCTAATTTATTTTTGTTATTCTTTTGACCTTTCATTTTTAGTTATTCCTCCACATATCTCCTTAAATTAAATACGCTTTGCGTATACTATAACAAATATATACGTAAAACACATAAAAGTCAATATGCTTTTTTTAAATATTATAAAATAATTCAAAAGGTGGTATCCTATGAGAATAAAAGATTTAAGAGAAGATAATGATTTACTACAAAAAAATGTTGCGGATGTATTAGGAATTACACAAGCCCATTATTCTAGAATAGAACAAGGAATATATGAACTGTCTTATGAAGGATTAAAAAAACTTGCTATTTTTTATAATACAAGTATTGATTATATTTTGGGATTAACTAATTATAAAGAACCATATCCAAGAAAAAAATGACTCAAAAACTTTTAATGTTTTCTGAGTAATTTTAATATTTTTAATCTTTGCCAAAAGCTGTAAAGGAAAGCATAAGTCCACCACAAATATTAGCTGAATGCTCATCATATCCATATTCACCAAAAGTAAAGGCAGTTATAAAGGGAACTCCCTTTGCTTCTTTTAACAATTGTTTATGAACTTCTTCAATACGATCATCTATGGCTAAACGTCTACCACCACAATGAATTAGTATATAGGCAGATGGTTCTTTGTACAAATTTTTACGCAATTTTTTTAATGTATGACCAGTTGCGTCAATTAATTCATCAATGGTTGCTTCTAATTGAATTACTGCTGTACCTTCTACAACTTTATTACCTAATTCAATTTCATCATCTGTCATTGTTCTTGTTCCTTGGTCAATACCAAACATTGGATGACGGACAACGGTCAAATTTCCTAACGGATCTTTTACTCCTAGAGGTTTAGTTACAGATGTTTTTAAAAGATTTTTTCCTTTTAAATCGCTTAAAGATGAATTAGTCCAATTAGCATATTTTTTTAAAGCAGAAATACCATCTATCGTAGCTAGTGTTCTATTATTTTTAACTTCAGTTATTATTCCTACGTTTCTTGTTTCTCGATAGCAACCATCATACGCAGTAATAATTTCATTATCAGTATAAAAAAACGCTACGGCTACTCCATCATTAAATACTTTATCATTGCAAATAATTTGCCATTTGCCACTTTCATCATCATCGGCAGCACTTCCTCCAAACATTGGAACTCTTCCTATAACATCTTGAATGCCCATTAGATAGTCTTCTTCTTCTTTTGGACTAGCTATCATATAAAAATACGCTGGTGCCCTTGTGTTATTAGCAGATTCAACTGCTTCAATGGCAACTTTGCGACCAATAGCTCGGGCATTATTGCCGGCTTCGTGACAAGCAATTCCTATATTCATATTGACATCGTCAAAAGTCAACATGCCAGCAAAACCATGATCAGAAGTAATATAGCCATCTGGAACAATGATACCATTACTACTAGTACAGCCAATAATTGGTATTTTAGTAACACTTCTAATTCCCTTCACAACTTCTTTTACATCATTTTCAACAGAAGTAAAAAGAAAACCTAATTTTGCATTAGGAAAATTTTTGGTGGAATTCTGAGCTGTTTCAACACCGGCCTTAAAACTATTTAGATTTGTGCTATAACCAACTTGCGATTTTAACATAGCTTTCCTCCTATTTTAAAAAGCAGATTTATAAATATTAATTATATCTTGAACTGTTACGTTACGTGGATTACCTCCCGTACATACATCATTTATAGCTTGGTTAGCAAGAGTTGGAAGCATTGACTCAGGAATACCAATTTCACTTAAAGTTTGTGGAATATTTAATTTTTTTGACAATTGTTGAACAGCTTCTACAACTTTATTTACTGCTTCCTCGTCAGTTGTGTCTTTCATGTCTAGGCCAAAAGCACTGCCCATATTTCTAAATAATTCTGGGCAAACTTGACCATTAAACTTTAAAACATGAGGCAATAAAAGAGCATTCGCTACTCCATGTGGAGTATCAAAATAAGCTCCTAATGAATGAGCCATTGAATGAACAATTCCCAAGCCAACATTAGAAAAGCCCATTCCAGCAATATATTGAGCATAAGCAACTTTTTCAACGGCAATATAATCTTTTTCGTTAGCAGCTTGTTCTAAATTTTTATAAATTAAAGCCATAGCATTAATGTGAAACATATCAGGAATTAACCAACCTGCTTTAGTAATGTAACCTTCCATTGCATGAGTTAAAGCGTCCATTCCAGTTGAAGCAGCAATTGATTGAGGCATACCTTGCATTAAGTCTGGGTCAATAATTGATAATACCGGAATATCATGAACATCAACACAAACCATTTTTTTAGTATTGACTTCATCTGTTATAACGTAATTAATAGTTACTTCAGCAGCAGTTCCTGCCGTTGTAGGTAAAGCAATAATTGGTAAAGCTTTATTTTTAGTGCTAGTTACTCCATCTAAACTTACAACATCTACATATTCAGGATTAGTCATAATAATACCAATTGCTTTAGCTGTATCAATGGTACTTCCTCCACCAACAGCAATTATGGCATTAACATTATTTAATTGTGCCATCATTAAACCATCTTTAACATTTTTTACGTTAGGATTTGGTTTTACTCCGTCATAAATAAAATATACAGCACCAGATTTTTCAATATACTCAGTAACCATTTTAACTATGCCACTTTCAACTAAATTTCTATCAGTTACTAGTAAAACTTTTTTGAAACCTCTTGAAGATAATTCTTCTTGTAATTTTTCTCTTGCACCACGACCAAAATAAGATGTTTCGTTTAAAACAATTCTATTTATCATCATCTAGCCTCCCTATTCTTTAAATATTATATCATATTTTGCAAAGAATTAAAGTGCTTTTTCAAAAAAGAAGAAAAAAATACATTTTTCATTTATAAAAAATGTACTAAAATTATTTTAACTCATCTTGTGACTTAGAATTTAATTTTAAATCAGCTATACGTCCGTCCTTATAAGCGTAATATCCAGCAGCAGCAATCATAGTAGCATTATCAGTACAATATTTTAGAGGCGGTATAGTTAAATCAACATTTAATGTTGTAGCTAAATCTTGTAGTGCTTGGCGAAGGCCCTTATTTGCTGCAACACCACCTGCTAATATTATATGTTTTATATTTTTTTGCACTATGGCTCTTTTTACTTTTGTAATAATAGCTTCAACTGCCACCGTTTGAAAAGAAGCAGCTAAATTTTCTTTGATTATAGTAGATTTGCGTTGTTCTTCATTATGAACGAGGTTTATAACAGCGCTTTTCAAACCACTAAATGAAAAATTGTAACTATCATCTTTTAAAGGTACCGGCAGTTTATATGTGTTATGTCCACTTTCTGCTAGCTTATCAAGTTTAGGTCCACCCGGATATTCAAGACCAATTATTCTAGCTACTTTATCATAACATTCACCTATGGCGTCATCTAATGTACCACCAATTTTTTTAAATTTATAGTGATTAGACATTTCTACAAGTTCTGTATGACCTCCACTTACTACTACGGCCAAAAGAGGAAATTGTAATTCTTTAACTAAATTATTTGCATAAATGTGGCCAGCAATGTGATGAACAGGAATTAGAGGCTTATTATAAATAAAGGCTAACGTTTTAGCAGCTTCAAGACCTATTAAAAGAGAACCTATTAAACCTGGACCATATGTCACAGCAATAGCGGTAATATCATTCATAGATAGATTAGCCTTTGTTAAGCATTCTTCTAAGACGATAGTTATATTTTTTACGTGCTGACGGCTAGCAATTTCTGGAACAACACCACCATAATTTTTATGTATGTCAATTTGTGAAGAAATAACAGTAGCAATATCTTCGGTACCATTTTTAACAATAGCTACACTTGTTTCATCACAACTACTCTCAATTCCTAAAATGTATGTATCTTTCATGCTATCACTTCCAATTTCCGCTAATATTTTAGCATATTTTAAAAGATTACGCTACTTCTTAAGAAAAAATTTAATTTAAAATATTTTTATTTATACTTTCTTTCCATTAATATACCATCTATACCATTATAATAATTTTGACGAATAGCTATTTTTTTAAAACCACATTTTTCATATAACTTTATAGCTGGTATATTATCAATTCTTACTTCTAAAGTTACATCTTTTTTTAGAAATTGCAAAAAAGATTGCAATAGCTTGGTGCCTTTTTGCTGATGACGATAATTTTCAACAATCTCAATTTGATTAATTTCTGCTCTTTCATAAATATCACTATAATAAATATAACCTATAATTTCCTCTTTTTCTTGCAAAACCATATATCTGCCAAATGGATTATGTCGCAAATTTTCTAAAACAATATCTTTTTTTAAAAAAGAATTATCTATTTTAGATAAATTCTTTTCTGTTAATTCAAAGACCATTTTTTTCTTCAGCCTCAGTTAATTTTAAATATTCAGGATTTATAGTATGAGGATTTATTGGCTCTTTATTTTTATAATATTTAATAATTTTTAAAAAATTTGGATCATAAGTTTTTTTGGCTGGAAAGGCTTCTAAGTCATCATTAGAAATAACTTCATAAGAACCTATTCCTTCCATTTTTTGAAGTAATATTTCAATTTTTATATGTTGTGGTGGCAAAATTTCGGCCATATTGGTGTCATAAATGGCAGCAAAAACATAATTTCTTCTTGCGTCTAAAACAGGAATATGAATTAAATCATCAGTTGTAGATAGAGCCATAGCAGATAGAGAAGAAATAGTTGTTATAGGAATATTTAAAGACCATGCATATACCTTAGCAATGGTAATACCTATTCTGATACCAGTAAATGAACCAGGTCCATTCACAACAATTATTTTATTTATTTCTTTTGGATCGATATTAGTTTTGGTAAACATTTCGACAATTTCAGTTAAGGCTTCTTCAGATAAAGTGTGCCCAAAATCTTTTTTTACTTCGCAAAGAAGCTCTGTATCAGTAGCAATAGCCGAATATAGATAACTAGAAGAGGTATCTATATATAGATATTTCATAAAACAGCTCCACAAAGTTCTTCATATTTTTTACCATATGGTGTAATTATTATAATACGTTTATTTTCATCTTCCTCAGAACTTTTAATTTTGATATCTAAGCGTTTTTCTGGTAAATAATCTTCAATCATATCAGCCCATTCAATAATAGTTATACCCTTTTTAGTAAAATATTCTTCAATACCTAAATCTTCAATTTTACCATCAAGACGGTAAACATCCATATGATATAAAGGCATATCTCCGGAAGTGTACTCTTTAATAATATTAAAAGTTGGAGAGGTAATTTCCTCTTTAATTTCCATAGCACTAGCAAAGCCTTTGGTAAAAACTGTTTTACCACTACCTAAATCACCACGTAAACAGATTACCATGTTAGGAAATTTTTCAGATTCAATATTTTGAGCAAGCTCAATTGTTTCTTCTTCTGAATAAGTTGTTATTTTATAATCCATTTCTATCACCTACAAATTATTATAATCAAAAAAAAAGAGTAACACAACTCTATTTTATGTTAATTGCTAGAAATTGACATATTTTCTATTAAAAGTTTTGGAGAAGCTGTTGTCGATGTTTTAAATTCTTTAGTCGGTCCAATTTCTTTTATGTTGTTAAACATTTCAAAAATGGTAGTAGTTAATATACATGGTTCAAAAGTAGAAATAATTTGGCCATTTTCAATTATATAACCATATATTTGAACTGATATAGTACCTGTTGTTGGATTTAAAGTAATTCCACCTGTATCTTGATATTTACTAATATAAAGACCATTTTTTAATTTTTCTAAAATATTTTTAGATTGCTTATTTTCTTTAATATAAACATTTACAGCTGAAATACCATTACCAAAAGCATTGCCTGTTGAAGACTTTTTATCTATAAGAGCTTCTTTGTTATTATAAAGGTAGGTCTTTAAAACACCATTTTTTACTAGATCTTTTTTTAAAGTTGGAGTTGCTTCATTATCAAACTTTGTGTAACTAGGATAATTTCTGTTAGT
>CANRAX010000002.1 GCA_947628635.1 uncultured Bacilli bacterium
TCTTTTTGATTATGTTTTGTAGCAATAAAATCTATTTCTTTACCATTATTATTTCCAACACTTACATTATATCCTCTAGAAATAAGTTCATTAAAAACAACATTTTTTAAATAGGCTCCATATTGAGTCTTTTTATTAGTATTTAGAATTTGTCCTAATCCTAAATCAGTTAGATAATATTTATTTTTTCTTGATAATATCCTTTTACCTCTAATATCATAAGTAGAAATTTTGGACATTAGGAGAGCTTCTTCAGCATAGTCCAAACATTCATAAATTGTTTTAGAAGAAATAGGAATTTTTTCTGTTTCAAAAATATTCATCATATTAGTTGGAGAAAATGTTTGACTTGGATTTGTGACTAAATATTCCATAACTCTCTCAAATAATGTTATGTTTTTTATGGAGTTTCTTTTTACAATATCTTTTAATACTATCGAATTAAAGACATCCTTTAAATAAGTTTGTATTCCTTCTATTGTTGTGAAAGAAAATCTTTGAGGCATACCTCCCCATAATAAGTAATCATTAAAAGTTTCTTCTATTGCACTTCTTTCTTTTAATTTTTTATATTCCACTACTTCTTTAAAACTAAATGGTGTAATTTTAAAGGTTACATATCTTCCAGATAAAAGTGTAGCCAACTCTGAAGATAAAAGTTTAGAATTAGAACCAGTTACAAATATTGAAACATTTAAAGTTGATTTAAAAGAATTAATAGCTTTTTCCCATTCATCAACCATTTGTACTTCATCAAATAGCATAAAATATTTTTCTTTATCTTTAATTTTACCTTTAATATACTTATTTAAATCTAAATAATTTTTTATAAAAGAAAAATCCACATCTTCAAAATTAATATAAATAATATGGTTAGCTTCAATATTATTTTCTTTTAATTCTTCAATTATTTGCAACAACAATGTAGACTTGCCACATCTTCTAATTCCCGTTATGACTTTTATTATATCTACATCATAAAATTCGCGCATTTTAGATAAATATGCCTCTCTTTTTATCATTTCATATCACCTAAATTAATTATATAGTTAAATCATAAAAAAGTCAATATATTTTCCTCTAGGAAAATATAATTAAATATATAGCTTTATATTTTTTTGTAATTATTTAACATTCATAGAAAGGTAAGCATAGTAATACCTTGTTCCATAAATACACGCGCATTTTTATACTTACCTCCGCGAGTTTCAATATTTATTTTTGGTCGCAATTTGCGACCAAAAAAATTCACTTTCTTCATTCGTTAATTTAAAACGAAATCTTTATGAAAATTTTTTCTCAACAGTTTCATTAGTTCTTCTCGTTTCTATATCAGCCCTGTTTCAATTATTTCTAGAAATATTCAAAATAATACCGATACTTGCCATACTTACAAGTAAACTACTACCTCCATAGCTAAGAAATGGAAGAGTAACCCCCGTAACTGGTATTAATCCGATAACAACCATTAAATTCATAACAGCTTGAAAAATCATCTGAAACATCATTCCAAAAGCCAAATATTTGCCAAATTTATCTTTACAATTTAATGCTATTTTTATGCCTCGATAGAGTATTATCCCAAAAAGTCCCACAACAATAAAAGCTCCAGCAACACCAAATTCTTCGGCAATAATAGAAAATATAAAATCAGTCTGTGGTTCTGGTAAATAAAAGTGTTTTTGAATAGAATTTAGAAACCCTGTTCCCAACAATCCACCTGGTCCAATGGCATAGAGACTCTGAATAATTTGAAAGCCCGTTCCAAGTTCATCGCTCCACGGATTAATAAAGGAAGTAATTCTATCCATACGATAAGGAGCAATAATAATTAAAACTACTATACCAATAATACCAACAATTCCCCCAGCAACAAAAAACTTCATACTTACGCCTGCAATAAACAATAAAGATATAATAGCCATTACTAAAATAACACCAGTACCTAAATCAGGCTGCAACATAATCAAACCGAAAAAAAGTAAAGTAATTCCCAGAATAGGAAAAAGTCCTTTTTTATAACTTTTTAAAAAATTACTACTATTTGTCAAATATTTACTCGTAAAAATAATCAACCCTAATTTAGCTGCTTCACTTGGCTGTATGCCTAAAGGTCCAATACCAAACCAACTTCTACTGCCGTTTCTGATACTTCCAATACCTGGGATTAAAACTAATACTAATAAAATCAAACAAATTAGAAGAATTTTTCCCGCGTATTTATAATAAATTTGGTAATTTACCCTTGATACTAAAAACATTAAAAAACAACCAATTAGAAAAAATACTGCTTGATATTTTAAATAATGAAAAGAGTCCTTAAACTTATAAAGAGCCCAAACACTAGAAGCAGAATATATCATAATTATTCCAAATATAGCTAAAATTACAACTGTAAAAAGAAGAATTTTATCCATTTTTTTCATATTCTTCACCTAATTAAGTATATTAAAAAAGATAAAATAGTATGAGCTAATTAAAATTAAAAATAAATGATTAGACATCTTTTTTCTTTGCATTAGAAAATAAGTTTTATATAATAATTTAGTATTTTTCTAATGATAAATACTTAAAAAAATGATATACTAAATATAGAAAAGATGATTAATTAAAAATTAATTGTTTTTCATTTATCTTTAAAAAAGTTTAGACTTAAAAAATAAGAAGAAAGGTTCAATCAAATAGATTAAAAATTCTATAAATTGATTGTATAAGGAAAGTTAATTGAATATGGAAAATGTTTGGAAGAAATATACTAAAGCCGATGAGGAAAAAATAACATCTCTTACTGAAGAGTATAAGAAATTTTTAAATTTAGGTAAGACAGAAAGAGAATGCTGTGAGGAAATTATTAAGAAAGCTGAAGCTAAAGGTTTTAAAAAATTAGATGATTATCTTTTAAAAAATATCCCTTTAAAAACTGGTGATAAAATCTATGTTAACAATATGAACAAAGCTATTGCTTTATTTATAATTGGTAAGGATAAGATAACTAATGGTATGAATATTTTAGGTGCTCATATTGACTCACCACGCCTTGACTTAAAAGCAACACCTTTATATGAAGAAAGTGAATTGGCTTATTTTGATACACATTATTATGGTGGTATAAAGAAATATCAATGGGTAGCACTACCGCTTGCCCTACATGGTGTTATTGTAAAAAAAGATGGAACTAAAGTAACTGTAAAAATAGGTGAGGAACCTACTGAGCCAGTTTTGGGTATTACTGATTTATTGCCTCATTTAGCTAGCGAACAAATGAAAAAAGAAGCTAGTAAAGTTATTGAAGGGGAAGACTTGGATGTTTTAATTGGTAGTAAACCACTAACGATAACAAAGGATAAAGACAAGAATTTAGTTAAAGAAAATATTTTACATATTTTACAAGAAAAATATGCTATTACAGAAGCTGATTTTTTATCAGCTGAATTAGAAATTGTCCCTGCTGGTGGTGCGCGTGATTTTGGTTTAGATAAATCTATGATAATGGCTTATGGTCAAGATGATAGAGTTTGTGCTTTTACTTCTCTTGAAGCTTTTCTAAACAGTAAAGTATCTTCTAAAACTTTAAGCTGTATTCTTGTTGATAAAGAAGAAATTGGTAGTGTTGGAGCTACGGGAATGTATTCTCAATTTTACAAAAATACTATTACTGAAATATGTATTTTAATGCAAGAAACACTTCCAAATGCCACTAATCGTGTTTTACAAAATTCTAAAATGTTATCTAGCGATGTTAATTCGGCTTATGATCCTTTATATGCAAGTGTTTCTGATAAAAGAAGTGCTTCTTATCTAAATAAAGGCTTAGTCTTCTGTAAATATACTGGTTCAAGAGGTAAAAGTGGTAGTAATGACGCTAATTGCGAGTATCTAGCTTTGCTTCGCAAAATAATGGATGATAATGATGTTTCTTTCCAAATATCTGAACTTGGTAAAATCGACGCTGGTGGTGGCGGAACAATTGCTTATATTTTAGCTAATGAAAATGTTGAAGTAGTAGATTGTGGCATTGGTATTTTAAATATGCATGCTCCATGGGAAATATCGGCCAAAGCTGATATCTATGAAGTCTATAAAGGCTACATAGCTTTTCTAGAAAACGCCTAGAAAAGCTTTTCTTTTTGGCAAAAATGTGTTATAATATAGGACGCTAAAGAGGGGGAGTAAAATATGGAGGAAAAATTAAAAAAGGCTATTGCCAAATGTAACGATAAAAATAACACAATTTCCTTGTCACAATTAAAAAAAATATATTCCTTTACAAATGAAAATATTAAAGGCTACATAGACTTTTTTCCTTTAAAAGATAAAAGTCTTTTGACAGTTGGTTCATCTTGTGATGAAGCTATTAATGCTAACTTTAATTCAGCTAGTAACATAACTATTATGGATACTTGTCCGTTTACCAAGGAATATTTTTACTTAAAAAAAGCAGCTCTAGAAATTTTTACTCGTCAAGAATTTTTAGATTATTTTTGTTCTTTTAATAATGCCGGCAATACTTTTAGTTTAGAAAAGTATCAGCAGTTGCAACGTTACTTAGAAACACTTGATAAAGCTTCTTACAACTTTTGGAACGAACTTTACAAACGATTTCCTGGTTCATTAATAAAAGATAAACTTTTTCGCCACGATGAAGAAGATAGAGCAACAATTGAAAAAATAAATTTATATCTACAATCTGATGAAGCTTATTTAAAAGAAAGAGAAAATATCCGAAATTTTACTCCAACAATCATCTCTAAAAGTATCAATGAACCTCTTTCTCAAAAATTTGATAATATCTTTTTATCTAATACCTCTATTCATATGCAAACTAAACAGATGGTTGACACTTATCTAGAAAAAATTGCTCACAATTTAAATTATAATGGTAAAATTTTAATAAGATATATTTATCATTGTAAAGATGATAAAAAATTAGATATTGAAAAGTTTTTTTACAGTTATTTTGATGATTTAGTTTATGACTTTGACAATGAACTTATTCCTAGTGTTGATGAAGAAATGTCTGATGGAATTATTACTTATCAAAAGAAAAAATAGGTGATTATATGCAAAGAGTTATTATTATTGGTGCTGGTGCCTCTGGTTTAATGACCGCTTTAAATATTAGTAAAGATTATGAAGTAATTATTTTAGATAAAAATAAATCTATTGCTAAAAAACTACTTCAAACAGGTGCCGGAAAATGTAATTTTTGGAATGAAGAAATTACTTTAAACAAATATAATACAAATAACCCTCAATTATTAAAAGAAATTATTAATAAAGATAATCAAAAACATGTTTTAGCTCTTTTTAATGAAATAGGTATTATTCCTAAAATAAAAAATGGCTATTTTTATCCTTCTTCAGAAAATGCCCAAACAATAAAATCAGCTTTTTTAAATAGCTTAGGAGAAAATGTTACAATAAAAGATGATTTTTTTGTTACGGACATCAAAAAAGAAAATGATAAATTTCTTGTCTTTTCTAAAACAACTAATCTAACTTGTGATAAATTAGTTATTGCCACTGGTTCTAATGCTTCATTAAAAGAACCTAGCTTTGTTGCTTATAACTTTTTGCAACAAACTAATCATAATATAAGAGAGCTTCTTCCTGCCTTAGTAGGTCTAAGAATTAATGATAAAGCTCTTAAAAGTTTAGCTGGTCTAAGAATAGATGTTAATCTTTCTTTATATGAAAATTCCCAAAAAAAGAAAACAGAAATTGGTCAACTACAACTAACTTCTTATGGTTTAAGTGGAATATGTACTTTTAATATGAGTAGTATAGTTGCAAGAGGCTTATACAATAAGAAAAAAGAGTTTATAGAAATAAATTTCTTACCTTTTTTACCTACGACAGATTACTTAGAATTTTTTAATAAAAGAAATATTTTAATGCATAAACCAGAAGCTAAAAATTTATTTGAAACCCTTCTTAATTATAAGTTGGTTAATATTTTGTTTACTTTAGAAAAAATACCTTCATCTACTAAATGGGAAGATTTATCTATTTCTAAACAAAAGTCATTAATCGAAAGATTTACTAATTATAAAGTTGAAGTTATAGGGACTAATTCTTTACTGGAAGCTCAAACTACAACGGGTGGTGTTAGCTTAGAAGATATTAATATTAAAACAATGGCTTCTAAACATTTAAAAAATCTATATATTACTGGTGAAATATTAGATGTTGATGGTTTATGTGGAGGCTTTAATTTAGCTTTTGCCTTTATAACAGGCTATCTAGCTGGACAAGCTATAACAGGAGATTTTTATGTTAAGAATTAGAGAGGTAAAGTTAGAAGTTACAAGATTTACTTTAGAAAATCTTCAAAATAAAGTTGAAAAAATCCTTAAGACAAAAGTTTTAAAATTAGATATTATTAAAAAATCACTTGACGCTAGAAAAAGTAATTTAAGTTATGTTTTTGAAGTTGATGTTTTAGTTCCTAATGAAGAAGCTATTTTAAAGAAAAATTTGTCAAATGTTTGTAAAGCTGAAAAAAAAGAATATCAATTTCCTAAACTTGGTAATGAAAAATTAAAACATAGGGTAGTTATTGTTGGTAGTGGACCAGCTGGTTTATTTTGTGCCTACTTATTAGCGGAAAATGGTTTTAAACCACTTATTATTGAAAGAGGCGAAAAAATAGAACAAAGAATAAAAACAGTGGCGAACTTTTTTACTAATAACATTTTAAATGAAGAGTCAAATATTCAATTTGGCGAGGGTGGAGCAGGTACTTTTTCTGATGGAAAACTTAATACTATGATAAAAGATAAACTTTGTCGTGGTAAAAAAGTCTTTGAAATTTTTGTTGAAAATGGTGCTCCTAAAGAAATTTTATATGAAAATAAACCTCATATTGGTACTGATTTATTAAGAAATGTCATTATAAATATTCGAAAAAAGATTATCTCTATGGGTGGAGAATTTAGTTATAATACTAAGCTAACTAATATAATTGTAAAAGATGAACACTTAATAGGAATAGAAGTAAATAATAAAAAAACTATTCCTTGTGAAGTCCTCGTCTTAGCAATCGGTCATTCAGCTCGTGATACTTTTCATATGCTATATCAAAATAATTTGAAAATGCAACCTAAAGCGTTTGCGGTTGGGCTTCGTATTGAACATCCACAAGAAATGATTAATTTAAGTCAATATAAGAAAAAAATTAATTTGCCACCTGCTGAATATAAATTAACTTATCAAGCCAGCACCCAAAGGAGTATTTATTCTTTTTGTATGTGTCCCGGTGGTTATGTAATAAATGCTTCAAGTGAAAAAGCTTCTCTTGTAGTAAATGGTATGAGCAATTATAAAAGAGATAGTAAAAATGCTAATAGTGCCTTAATTGTAAATGTTACCCCTGAAGATTTTGGTAATAATCCTCTAGATGGAATTGCTTTTCAAAGACAACTAGAACAAAAAGCCTATGAACTAGGAAATGGTTTAATACCTATTCAATTATATAAAGATTATAAAGAAAACAAAGTAAGTACTAAGTTAGGTAAAGTTGAAGCTCTTACTAAAGGTAATTGGCAGTTTGCTAATTTAAATATGCTTTTTAATGAAGAAATAAATAAAACTATCAAAGAGGGCATTGAGTATTTTGCTACTAAAATAAAAGGCTTTAACCGTGAAGACGCTT
The DNA here is from genome assembly GCA_947628635.1 of uncultured Bacilli bacterium. GTDB lineage: Bacteria > Bacillota_I > Bacilli_A > RF39 > UBA660 > CANRGD01. The sequence goes on from CANRAX010000002.1 coordinate 7,655, forward strand.
TATTATTTGGTGTTGAAAGTCGTACTTCTTCACCAGTTCGTATCCTAAGAGATGATAATTTTGAAGCTAGTATAAAAGGTATTTATCCAGCTGGTGAGGGAGCCGGCTATGCTGGTGGGATAACTTCAGCAAGTATCGACGGTATAAAGTTAGCTGAGATGATTGCTCAAAAATATAAATCCTAAAAAATTATTACTCTCAACCGTAATAACTTTACAAAGTTAATAAAATAATGCTAAGCAGAAATTATGAAGTATATATAGATAAAACAAAAATTGGCGAGGTAGATTTTTTAGCTAAAAAAGCTGGAAATGTTAAATGTATTCAAGTATCGTATGAAATGAAAGATAATGACAGTACAATTGAAAGAGAATTTAATGCTCTTAAGTCTATTGAAGATGATTGCTTAAAATAGGTTATTTCACTAGATAAAATAGATTTATCACATGATGGAATAAGACACATAAATTTAATTGACTTCCTATTAAGTGAAGAATTTTAAAAAATGAAAAAGATAATTTTTGCTTGTGAAATTGCTCAAATACTTATATAATTTATATATAATTTGGAGGTTTAATTATGTATTACAATGTAAAAAAACAAAGACTTAAAGATATAATCTATATAACGTTAATACTCTTAGTAGCGGTTTTTTCAACCCATCATATTTATTATAAATTTAAAGAAGAACACAATATAGACTATAATTCAGAAAGCTTAGATGTTATTTTTCACGAAAAAACTGGTCCTAAAGTAACTTTATCCCGCGTGACGCCTGTTACTGACTCTGTTGGTCTTTCCTCTAAAGCTTATACTTTTACTATAAAGAATAATTTAACAGAAAAAGTATCATATCAAATTAAATTACTTGATGATTTAAAAACGACTGAAGAAGATGAATGTAAAGACTATCAAATTCCTAAAGAATATATTAAAGTATCCCTTAAAGAGGATAAGGAAGATAACATTATTTATGATTTAGCTACTTTAGAAGATAATGTTCTTTATTCAACTGATATAAAAGCCTTAGCAGAAAAAACTTATTATATTCGTCTTTGGACTGCCCAAGATAGTGTTATTCCAACAGGAAGTTTACTTCATTATCATGGCCTAATTAATGTTATTGAAAATAATCTTTCCGTAGAAGTGGGTGAATAGAATGGATATTGATTTAAGTCTTTTATATAGTAATACTTTAGATAAGATTGATATTTCTAATACTTACAATATTCCCAAAGACTATATTACTCATCCCGATGTTTTAGCTCTTGATAATATCAAAGTAAAAGGTTTTATTACGAAAGAGGAAGACAGTCTTTATATTAACATGCAAGTAGAAGGATCAATGCTTTTTAAAGACTCTATTTCTTCTGAGGCCGTAGATTATCCTTTTTCCCTAGAATATGATGATATTTTAGAAGAAAATTGCAAAAAAAATGAAAATACACTTGATATATTTCAGTTTTTGTGGGAAAATATTGTACTAGAGGTCCCCTTACACTTTACTAAGGTTTCAAACTTTAGTAATTATCATGGGGATGGTTGGAGATTAATTAGTGAAGATGAGCTAGTTAAGAAAAACAATCCGTTTGCGGAAATTTTAGATAAAGATAATGAGGAGTGATTAAAATGCTAAAGTTAGATATTCAAATGTTCGCTGTTCCTTTTCATAGAGTTTCTAAGACTAGAAAAAGAATGAGAAGAAGTCATAATGCTTTAGAATTACCAGGAACTGTTAAATGCCCAACTTGTGGTGAAGTTATTAAACCACATAGAGTTTGCCCAAAATGTGGTAGCTATAAAGGTAAAAAGGTAATTGAAACAAAAGAAGACTAATAAGTAACTATAAGATTTTAATTCTTATAGTTTTTTAATGAAAAAAATTATATAATAGTTATAGGTGAAGTCTATGTTAGAAGACAATTTATTGATTGTATGTCCTAATGTTTTAAAGGAAACTATTTTAAAAAGTATTTCTCTTGAAAAAAAATTATTAAATATTAAATTTATGACTAAAGAAGAATACCGCGACAATTACTATTTTAAAATAAAAACTGATGAAGCTATTATTTATTTAATGCAAAAATATAACTATGACATTGATGTTTGCCGTGTTTATTTAAATAATTTATATATTATAGATGACTTAAAAAATTATAAGTCTTTGAAATTACAATTTTTACAAAAATTAAAAAGGGAATTATTTGAAAATAATCTTTTAGTAACTAATCCTAATTTTAAAAATTTTCTTTCTTCTAGAAAAGTTCTTGTTAAAGGTTATAAAACCTTAGAAAAGTATGAAGAAGAAATGCTTGATTTTAAGGAAGAAATACCTAAATCAACTTTCCAAGCCAAAGTTGTTAAATGTGAAACTTTAGAAGAAGAGTTTGATAATACCGCCAGAGAAATTTTAAAACTTTTAGATAAAAATATTCCTTTAGAAAATATTTATCTTACAAATATTAATGAAGAAGATTATTATCTACTAAGAAAAGTTTTTTCTTATTATGGAATTCCTCTTAATTTAAATATAAAAGAAAAAATTTATGGTACTAAAGCCGTTCAGTATTATCTTAAAAATAAGGAGCTTAATCCTAATTATCCATCCATAAATAAAGAAATTATTCGTCTTTTAAATGATTTAATTTCTCTTCCTGACAGTGAAGAAAAAACACGTCTTTTAAAAGATAAATTAAGAAAAGCTACTTTACCTAGTAAAAAGTATCTTAATGCTTGTAATGTTGTTGATGTTTATAACTATCCCTTTAAAGAAGATGATTATGTTTTTGTTCTAGGTTTTAATCAAGATATTTTACCTAAAACTTACATGGATATAGCTTTTATTGAAGATAAATTAAAAGATGAGGTTTCTCTTTATAAAACTTCTTATTTAAATAAAAGAAGTAAAGATGTTTTAATTTATCTTTTAAGTAATCTAAAACACCTTTATTTATCTTACAAATTATCATCTTCTTTTAATACTTTTTCTAAATCTTTTTTAATTGATGAACTAAATTTAGAAGAGACTACTCCAACAACTGATAGTTATACTTATTCTACTCCTTATAATAAAATTCGTCTTGCTGCAATGTTAGATAAATATTACCTTTATGGACAAAAAACACCTATTCTTGATAAATTATTATCAACTTATCAACTTAATTATGCTACTTATGATAATTCTTTTACGGGTATTAATAATGATACTTATCTAAAACAAATTGCTTATCCCTTAAAACTATCTTATACTAAGCTTAATTCTTATAATGAATGTTCTTTTCGTTATTATTTAGATAATGTTTTAAAATTGAATACTTATACTGAAGCTTTTTATCAATTTGTAGGTAATATGTATCATAAAATATTATCTTTATATCATAAAGCGAACTTTGATTTAGAAAAAGAATATCTTTCTTATTTAGAAAAAAGACAACTATCTCTTAAAGAAAAAATACTTCTTGTACGTATAAAAAAAGATTTATATGAACTTATAGATATTATCAAAAAGCAAGAGCTTTTAACGGGATATAATTCTTATTATTTTGAAAAAGAAATCAACGTTACCATTCGCCAAGACATAGCTGTTGAATTTGTTGGTTATATTGATAAGATTATGTTTTATCAACAAGTAAGTGATGTTTATTTTTCAATCATAGACTATAAAACAGGCTCTATTGACACCTCAATTACACCTATAAAATATGGGCTTCATATGCAACTTCCTATATATTTATATTTAATTAATTATGGCAATATTTTTAGTAATCCTATTTTTACAGGTATTTATTATCAAAATATTTTATTTGATTATCCAACTTGGTCCTTAAAATTAGAAAAAGAACTACAACAACGCTATTATTTAAATGGTTATTCTACTGATGATATTTCTGTTTTAGAAAGATTTGATCCTACTTATGAGAAAAGTACTTTTATTAAAAGTCTAGGTTATGATGAAAAAGGTTTTAATTACTATTATAAAAATAAAGTACTTTCTAGTAATTTAATTTATAATTTACTTAAATTTACTAAAAGACAAATAGAATTTTCAACTGACTCTATTTTAAAAGCAGACTTTTCTATTAATCCAAAGAATTATGCTGATAAAGAAAATGCTTGTAGTTTTTGTACTTATCAAGATATATGCTACAAGAAAGATAAAGATATTATTTTCTTAGAAAAAGTAGAAGATTTATCTTTCTTAGAAGAGGAGGTGGCTTAAATGTGGACAGAAGAACAAAGACAAGCCATTGAATTAGAAGGTCAAAATATCATTGTTTCCGCTGGCGCTGGTTCCGGAAAGACAGCTGTATTATCTGAAAGAGTTCTTCATAAAATAAAAAAAGGTGTTCATATTAATGAATTATTAATTTTAACTTTTACTAAAGCAGCTTCCTTAGAAATGAAAGAACGTATTCGTAAAAAACTTCTTGCTTCTCATTATGAAGAAGAAGCTAATTTAATTGATAGTGCTTATATTACTACTTTTGACGCTTTTGCTCTTGCTTTAGTAAAAAAATATCATACTAAATTAAATATTACTTCTGATGTTAGTATTACTGATGAAGCCTTAATTGCTTTTGAAACCAAAAAGATACTTGATGAAATTATGGAGGAAAATTATTTATTACCTAAAAGTTCTTTTTTAAAACTAATAAATAATTTTTGCCTAAAAGATGATGATAAATTAAAGAATTATCTTCTAACTATTTATAAAAAGCTAGATTTAAAATATGATAAAAAAGCTTATCTAGATACTTATTTAGAAAATTATTATCAAACTAAATCTCTTGCTAGCTTTACTAAAGAATATGAAAATCTTTTACAAGAAAAAATAAATCAAATTAAAAATATTTTACAAGAATTAAGTCTTTATTTAGATGGCTCTTATATAGAAGAAGTAAATAATGCCTTTTTTAATCTTTTTCAAGCTAGAAATTATCAAGAAATTAAGATGAGTTTAGTTGATAAGATAAAACAACTTCCTCGTAATTGTGAAAAACAAGCTAAGACTTTAAAAGAGGCATTATCTTCTCTTAATAATGAATTAAAAGACTTAACTATTTATGAAGATATAAAATCTATGCAAGAAGAGATATCTTCAACAAAAGATGAAGCTACTGCTTTGATACATCTGTTGCAGCAACTAGATGAACGTCTTACTAAATTTAAAAAAGATAATAACTTTTATACTTTTAATGATATAAGTAAAATGGCCATTGATGTAGTAATTAACAATGCTGATGTCAAAGAAGAATTAACTAATAGTTTTAATGAAATATTAATTGATGAGTATCAAGATACTTCTGATATTCAAGAAAAATTTATTTCTTTAATTGAAAATAATAATGTCTATATGGTAGGTGATATTAAACAATCTATTTATCGTTTTCGTAACGCTAATCCTTATATTTTTAAAAATAAATATGATACTTATCGTGATACTGATTTAGGTATTAAAATTGATTTACTTAAAAACTTTCGTTCTCGTAATGAAGTTTTACAAAATATTAATATGATTTTTAATTTAATAATGGATGAAAAAATAGGTGGCGCTGATTATAAAGCAACCCATCAAATGATTTTTGGTAATACAGCTTATCAAGAAGAAGGCAAAACCAAACAAGATTATAATATTGAACTTTTAACTTATGATAAAGATATTAAAAGTAGTAAAAGAGATGAATTAGAGGCTTTTATAATTGCTGATGATATTAAGAAAAAGCTATCTTCTTCTTATCAAATATTTGATAAAGAGAAAAAAATTCTTCGTCCCGCTAATTATTCGGACTTTGTTATTTTAATTGATAAAGGTAAAAGCTTTGATTTATATAAAAAAATATTTGAATATAAAAAAATACCTCTAAATATTTTACGTGAAGAAAAAGTAGGTAGAGATACTGATATTTTAGTAATAAAAAATTTACTACGTTTTCTAATTTGCCTCAAAGAAGAAAAATATGATACTACTTTTAAATACAGTTTTATTTCTTTAGCTCGTAGTTTCTTATTTAGAATGCCTGATGATTTAATCTATGAAATATTTGTTAATGATACTTATAGGGAAACACCACTTTATAAGAAATGCTTACCACTAGCTTTAAAAATGGATGATTTTTCTCCTTCTGAATATTTTTATTATCTTATGCAAGAGTTAAATTATGATGAAGCTCTAATAACTATTGGTAATATTAATTCCTCTCGTATTAGAGAAGAGTACCTTTATAATTTAATTAAAAATTATGAAGCTATGGGTAAAACTCTTCTAGAATTTACAGATTATTTAGATGAATTATTTCAAAATGATATATCATTAAAATTTGAAAAAAAAGAACCTTTAGACGAAGCTGTTCGCATTATGACTATTCATAAGTCTAAAGGATTAGAATTTCCTATTTGTTACTTTGCTGGATTTTCTAATAAATTTAATTTAAGTGAATTAAAAGAAAGAATAACTTTTGATAATAAATATGGTCTTGTTATACCTAAAGTAGATAAATATTATAAAGATACTATTATAAAAACTTTATTAAAAGATACAACTCGTAAAGAAGAAATATCTGAAAAGCTTCGTCTTTTATATACTGCCATGACAAGAGCTAAAGAAAAAATGATTATTGTAACAAAAGAAATAGAACCTAAAGAAGATGATAAAGTCTTTTTAACAGAAAAATATAAATATGATAGTTTTTATACTATTTTAAAAAGTGTTTATCCATCAATTGAGTCCTTTATTCATAAAAGTAATGTTTCTATTGATAATAAATATAAAGATAATATTCAATTAAAAATAGCCTTTCAAAAAGAAGAACCTCTTCATGTTAAGAAATATAACTTTGATTATACAACAATAGAAAGCACTCATTATTCTAAAGAAGCTCATCTTTATACAAAAGAAGAAAAAAAAGCTTTACAATTTGGAGAAGATGTTCATCGTATACTAGAAGAAATTGATTTTACTCATCCTGATTTTTCTAAATATACAATAAATGTTAATGTTTTAAATAAAATAAAAGACTTTTTAAATACTCCTCTAATTAAAGAAAATCTTTCTCATAAAATGTATAAAGAATATGAATTTATTACTGAAGGAACAACTCAAGCTCATGGTATTATTGATTTACTAATTGAAAAAGAAGATGAAATTATCATAATAGATTATAAATTAAAAAATATTTCAGATATAGCCTATGATAAGCAATTAAATGGTTATCGAGATTTTATTAAGAAAAAAACAAATAAACCTGTAAAATGTTTTCTTTATTCTATAATGGATAATAACTTTAGAGAAGTTTTACAAGAAGATTTACTTTGTCTCTAGTTATTGTTCTTTTTCTTTTTCATTGCTATAATTAACTAAAGGAGATGATTATGTGGCAACTGCTCATATAGAAAGTAAAAAAGAAGATATAGCTGATGTTGTTTTAATGCCTGGGGACCCTCTAAGAGCTAAATATATTAAAGAAAAATTTTTAACAGAGGCTAAAGAAGTAAATTCCGTTAGAAATATGCTTGCCTATACTGGTTTTTATAAAGGAAAAAAAGTTACAGTCTTTTCATCGGGAATGGGTATTCCTAGTATTGGTATTTATTCTTATGAATTATTTAAGTTTTACGATGTAAAAAAAATAATTAGAATAGGTACTTCAGGTAGTTTTAATAAAAATATAAAATTAAGAGATATAATTCTATCAACTGGAAGTTATTGTAAAAGCTATTTTCCTTATCTATTAGGAGGAGAAGATTTATCCTTTTTAAATTCCAGTTCAACTTTAAATGAAAAAATATTAAAAATTGCTCAATCTAAGAATATTCCCCTAAAAGTAGGACAAACTATTACTAGTGATGTCTTCGACCTTTACTGTGCCGATATAAATAAATTTCGTAGTAACTTTGATGAAGATAAATATTTAGCTGTTGAAATGGAAGCCTTTGGTCTATTTTATGTAGCCAAACTCCTTAATAAAGAAGCAACTTGTCTAATGACTGTTGTTGACTCTTTATATGATAAAGACAGCTTATCTAGTGAAGATAGAGAAAAAACTTTAGATGATATGATTACTTTAGCATTAGATTGTTGTTTATAGAAAGAGGGTTATTTAATGGAATATATAAAAAAAGATTTAGGTTCTTATAACTTACATATTATTAAAACAGATAAATTTAAAACAATAACTGTTCGTGTTGTTTTTCATAGTCCCATTGTTAAAGAAGAAATAACTTTACGTAATATTTTATGTGATATGTTTATGCAATCTTCTAAAAACTATGATAGTAAAAGAAAATTAACTATAAAAGCCCAAGATTTATATGCTACAACTATTCAAACTACAAATAATCGACTTGGTAATTATATTATGACTAATTTCTACTTAACAGCTTTAAATGATAAATATACTGAAGAAGGTAATTTCGCTGAAAGTATAAAATTTTTAAGTGAAGTTATATTTAATCCCGATGTTGAAAATGAAAAATTTAAAAGAGATAAACTTGATATTGTTAAAACAATTGCTCTTAATAATATTAATTCTGTTAAAGAAGACGCTAGTAATTATAGCTTAATGCGTATGGCTGAGTCCTATTCTAAAGACTCTCCCATTTCTTATCGAATGATTGGTTATTTAGACGATTTAGAAAAGATTAATGAAGAAAACTTATATGATTATTACTTAAAAATGTTAGAAAAAGATTTTGTTGATATCTTTGTAGTAGGAGATATTAAAGAAGAAGAAATTACCTCTTTAATAAAACAAAACTTTAAATTTAAAACAGTTAAAAGAAAAAAAGTTTCTTATATTATAGATAGCCCTGTTCGGAAAAGAAGACTTTTTGCTAAAGAAACAATTGATAACTCTCAAAGTAAAATAGCTATTTGTAATGTGACAACTGATTTAACACCTTATGAAAGATATTATCCACTTACTTTATATAATGTTATTTTAGGTGGAGGAAGTGACTCAAAACTTTTTAAAAATGTTCGTGAAGAAAATTCTTTGTGTTATACAATTTCATCTGTTACTAATAAATTAGATAATTTACTAATTATTATGGCTGGTATAGATAAAATTAGTTATAAAAAATGTTTAGAGTTAATTGAGAGTAATATGCTTGATATGAAAAAAGGTAAATTTAGTGAAAAAGATATTAAAATAGCTAAAGAATATTACGTAACAGCTCTTGATGAAATGCTTGAAAGTGAGTCTAATATAATAGATAATTATTTAATGATGGAAATCCTTAATACTGATGATATTGAAACTAAAAGAGAAAAAATGCAAAATGTTAGTAAAAAAGATATTATAAAAGTTGCTAAAAAAGTAAAAATGGATACGGTATTTTGTTTGGAAGGGGTAAAAGATGAAGGAAATTAAATTAAAAAAATTAGATGTAAGTTGTTTTGAAGAAGACTTAGATAATGGACTTAAGATTGTTTTATTACCATTTTTAAATAAAAAAAATTATTTTATTAGTTATGGTACTTATTTTGGTGCTGATATTACCAATTTTACTGTTAATAAAAAAGAAGTAAAGGTTCCCGATGGAATTGCTCACTTTCTAGAACATAAAATGTTTGAACAACCTGATGGTAAAGATCCTTTTACTTTCTTTTCTGAAAGTGGAACCTCTGCTAATGCTTCAACTAGTTATGAATATACACATTATATTTGTTATGGTAATAAAGAATTTAGCAAAAATCTTCGCTTTTTATTACAATTTGTAAATAAACCCTTTTATACTGATGAAAATGTTGAAAAAGAAAAAGGTATTATTGCTGAAGAGTTAAAAATGTATGAAGATATACCTGATTTTCAATTAGAAATGCGCCTAAGAGAAAATGTTTTTCATAAAAGCCCAAGACGTATTGATATAGGTGGTTCTGTTAAAGAAATAAAAAAGATTACTAAAGAAGATTTATATTTATGTTATGATAATTTTTATACTCCAAGTAATATGTTTGTTTTAATTGTAGGTAATTTTGATGTTGATGAAGCTTTAAATATTATTAAAGAAGAACTTCAAACAGTTAAAAATAAAAAATTACCAAATATAAAATTACCTAAAGAAGAATTAAGTGTTTTAAAAGAAAAAGATAAAATCTATGGAAATGTAAAAGTTGATAAATTAGGTTTAGCTATTAAAATTGATACAACTCCATTAAAGATGGATGATATTACTTTAGATTTATATCTAAATATGATTACAACTATTCTTTTTGGAACTTCATCAGAATTTAGACAAAGAGTTCGTAATGAAAAGTTACTTAATAATTTTTATATGGAATGGGAAACATATCGAAATTATCATATCTTTTATATGATGGCTTCAACTACCGATACAAATAAATTACTAGAAGAAATTGATTTTGAATTTAATGATTTAGTAATTAGTGAAGAAGCCTTTGAAAGAATGAAAAAAGTATGGATTGCTAACGAAGTTAAAATGATTGATAATGTTGACGCTACTGTAAGTAACTTATTTGATGATTTAATTAAGTATCGTAAAATCATTCCTAATAAAATTGATTTAATTAGAAACTTAAGTCTTGAAGAAATTAATAAATTAGTTAAGAAAATAGATTTTACTAATAGAAGTGTAGTTGAAATGGTAGCCAAAGAAGAGTAAAGCACTTTTCTTTTTTTGTCTTTTATGTTATATTAATTTATAATGATTGAGGTGGATTTATGGACTTTAAAATAGGTGATGACATTGAAGAAAAAACAAGTAAGAAAAAAAGTATGTCAAATGGTTTGAAAATAACTATTGTCATTATTGTATCCTTAATAGCAGGTGTATCTGTTTTTCTAATTAGTAATTATTTCTTTGGCGAAAAAACAGAAAAACCTATAACTTCAGAAGCTGTTAGTTTAACAGATAGTAATGTTCAAGAAGCATATAGTTATATAACATATGGACCTTTAGGTATGCGTTATAAAAAATTTGTTGAAGAACCAAGTGTAACTTCAAGTAATTTTACTGATACAGAAAAGTTTATGTATGCTTTATCAGCTTCAACAAAAGAAGATTTTATTGCTACGGGTAATAAAAATGAACAAGGTCTAAATATATATTCATTATCTAATGATAAATTAAAAAGTTATATGAGTAAGTTTTTTAAAGATGATATAACTTATTCTTTAGATAAGCCTATTGAGTTAACACTAGATTATCAAATAGATAATAATAATACTGTAACATTAACTTATGATGAGACAAGTGATAGTTACTTAGCTGTTTTTGCAACTAATAAGGAAAAAACAACTCCTTTAATTGCGCCATATATTTCGGCTTTAGCCAAAGCAACTAGAAAGTCTGATGGTTCTTTACAATTACAAGAAAGAGTAGTTTATACTGATTTAGTTAAAAATAGTGAAGATAATTACACTTTAAATATTTACAAAGATTTTTCTAAAAGTTCTCTTTTAGAGACTCTTCCTAATATGACAAATGCTACTTTAAGTAATACCCAAATTAATATTACTAATTATTATGATAGGGCTTCAATCATAACTTATGAATTAAAGAAAGACTCTTCTGGTAATTATTATTTTGTAAGTAGTACAATTAGTTCTTAATTAAAAATTAGCTATGTCCTTTATTCTTTATAGATAAAGGCTTTTTTATTTATAATTATAATTCATATGTAAAATGTTTTGTAAAATTTATAAAATGATATAGACAAAATATTATAATTTGAAGTACAATTTAAATATAGTAAAGGAGAAGAGATAATAAATGAAAAGTAGTAGAGAATTTAAAATAACTTTAATCGCCGTATTAGGAGTAGCTGTATTATGTTTGTCAGTAGCGTATGCTGCCTTGTCAGCTTCATTAAAAGTAACCGGTAGTGGTACTGTTAATGCTGGAACTTGGAATGTTGGATTTGTTACTAATGCTTCATTAGCTGCTTCAGGAAAAACAGGTTCAGCTACCTGTCCAAGTGTAAAAGTAGACGCTGCGTCAGTATCATTAGCAAATATTGTTTTAGTAAAACCAGGTGACTCTTGCACATATACTTTAACTATTAAAAATAATGGTACTCTAGCTGCTACACTATCAAGTATTACACCAGCTACACCAGCTGCAACAGTAACTAGTACTGACACAACCACTGCTAATAATTTTAAGAATTATATTAAATATACTGTATCATATGATGGACATAATGTTACTAATAATCTTGATGGTATAACAGACAAAGCATTAGCTAAAAGTGCAACTAAAACTGTTGTCTGCAAAGTAGAATTTTTAAACACTGCAACAAGTGTTCCAGGAACAGCTTTAACAATTGGTAATATAACAACTACATTTAATTATGTTGCTTCATAATAATAAGTAACAGAAATGGATTAAAGGTTTAAAAAAAATATTTTTTACTAAAGTTAGATTAAAGATAAAATATAATTGAAATTACAAAGGAGAAAAAGTGAATTATGAATGGTAATAAAGAACTCAAAATTGTTTTAGTTGCCGTATTAGGTGTAGCTGTATTATGTTTGACAGTAGCGTATGCTGCCTTGTCAGCTTCATTAAAAGTAACTGGTAGTGGTACTGTTAAGGCTGGAAGTTGGAACGTAGCTTTTGAAGGTAGTACAATAACGGGAACTAAAGTTGGAAGTGCCAATTGCCCAAATGCAACAGCAAATGGCTCATCAGTAAGTATTGGAACAGGCCTTACACTTTCAAAACCAGGCGACTCTTGTCAATACAATTTAACTATTAAAAATAATGGTGATATTAATGCAAAATTAACAAGTATTACTCCAGGTACACCAACACCATCGCTAACTAGTGCAGATGATAATACCACTGCTGGTAATTATACAGAATATATTAAATACACTATAACATATAATGCTCAACCGGTCACCAATGGTGTGAGTAGTATAACTGATTTAACTTTGAATTCTGGCCTTTCAAAAGCAGTTATTATAAAACTAGAATTTTTAGGTACGGCAACAACTGTACCAGCACAAGCTATATCAATTGGTGGATTAGATACTACGTTTAGTTATAGTGCCGCATAATAAATAAAATAAGTTTGCAGGAAATCTTGCAAATTTTTTTTCTTTTAGAAGAATTTGACTGTAAAAACCTCATTTACGTCTAGACAAAATAATTATTAACATGCTATACTGTAAGTATAGTAATAGGAGATAGGAAAATGGAAAATAAAGGAACAAAGATTTTTATAATAGGTGCTTTAGCTTTAACAGTAGTATGCTTATCAGTTGCTTATGCGGTTTTATCACAAACATTGTCCGTAAAAGGAACTGCTGAGGTAGAAGGTGGAACGTGGGATGTTCATTTTGGAAGTGTTTCTAAAACTGAACATGGCGCAACCGCAACATATAATGCTGGAGCAACTTCGATTACCAATATGGAAGTTGAATTTCATCAACCAGGCGATTATGTTGAAATAACAATACCAGTTGAAAATAAAAGCTCTTTCGCCGCTAAATTAAATGAAGTTCAAGGAAAAGATACAGCCCTTTCTTTTGAAGGCACATCAGAAGATATAGCTAAAGTTCAAAGCGATGTAAAATATACAGTAAAATATGAAAGTCAAGAAATAAAAAGTGATACTGATATCTCAAAATTAACTGGTAATAACCTTGCAGCTTCTTCAGGAACAGCAACAATTATCTTACGTGCTGAATATGTCAGTAAATCAACAGTTCAAGAAATGCCTCAAGCTGATGTAAAAGTTAAAGGCTTTGATAGAACATTTGTCTTTGGCCAAGCTTAAAAAATAATTTTTTCAAACAAAAGTTATGAATTTTTCTGAAATGGAAATAATTCATAACTTTTTTTCTTTGCTTTAATGTTATAATATAGATATGGATGTGGTTATATGAAACAAGAAAATATTCGTAATTTTTGTATTATTGCCCATATAGATCACGGTAAAAGTACACTAGCTGATAGAATTTTAGAAATAACTTCGGCTATTGAAAAACGTGAATTAAAAGAACAAATGCTTGATAATATGGAAATTGAAAGAGAACGCGGCATTACAATAAAACTAAATGCTGTTCAACTTACTTATAATTATAAAGGCGAAGAATATTATTTACATTTAATAGATACTCCAGGACACGTCGATTTTTCCTATGAAGTTTCCCGTAGTTTAGCGGCTTGTGAAGGAGCTATTCTTGTCGTTGACGCTGCCCAAGGAATTGAGGCTCAAACGATTGCCAATCTCTATTTAGCTCTAGAAAATAATTTAGATATTATTCCTGTTATAAATAAAATAGACCTTCCAAATGCTGACGTTGATAAAGTAATTAAAGAACTTGAAGGACTAGGCTTTACAAAAGAAGAAATTGTTTTAACCAGTGCCAAAACAGGAGTTGGTATTGAAGAGTTACTAGAAAAAGTTATAACCGTTATAAAACCACCTCAAGGGGATGTTAAGAAACCTCTTCGAGCTTTGATTTTTGATAGCCTTTTTGACAGTTACCGTGGTGTCATTACTAGCGTACGTGTTGTTGATGGGGAAATTCATATAGGCGACTTAATTAAAATGATGGAAACAAATGCTGTCTATGATGTTATTGGTTTAAGTATAAATACTCCTAAAGAAAAACAAATCTCCTCTTTAAAAGCTGGTGAAGTTGGTTACATTTATGCCTCAATCAAAAGTATAAGTGATGTCTTAGTAGGCGATACAATTACTCTAGAAAAAAATCCTGCGCAAGAATGTTTACCAGGCTATAAACCAATGAAACCTATGGTTTACTGCGGACTTTATCCAATAGACCCTGCTAAATATGAAGACTTAAGAGAAGCTTTAGAAAAATTAAAATTAAATGACTCAGCTCTTACATTTGAACCTGAAACATCTAAAGCTTTAGGCTTTGGCTTTCGTTGTGGCTTCTTAGGCTTACTCCATATGGAAATAATTGAAGAAAGAGTAGATAGAGAATTTAATATTGATTTAATCGCAACATCTCCATCTGTAATCTATGAAGCAATATTAAATAATGGCGAAACAATAATGATTGACTCTCCAACTAAAATGCCTAAAAAAGAAGCTTTATCTAAAATCTTAGAACCCTATGTAAAAGTAAATATATTTTCTCCAAGTAGTTACATTGGTCCTATTATGGAATTATGCCAAGATAAAAGAGGAACCTTTTTAAATATTGATTATTTAGATGAAGCAAGAGCAACAATAAGTTATGAAATGCCCTTATCGGAGATAGTATATGATTTCTTTAATAAATTAAAATCTTCAACAAAAGGTTATGCTTCATTTGATTATGATATTGTTGGCTATAAAGAAAGTAATCTTGTTAAAATGGATATTCTTCTTAATGGAGAAATAATTGACGCCTTAAGTGTCATTGTTCATAAAGATTTTGCTTATAAACGAGGAAAAAATGTCGTTGAAAAATTAAAAGAAATAATTCCTCGAGCACTCTTTGAAATTCCAATTCAAGCTAGCATTGGTAACAAAGTAATTGCTCGTAGTACTATAAAAGCACTCCGTAAAGATGTCTTAGCCAAATGTTATGGAGGCGATATTACACGTAAGAAAAAACTTCTAGAAAAACAAAAAGAAGGTAAGAAGCGTATGAAAAGAATAGGTAATGTTGAATTGCCACAAGAAGCCTTTATGACGCTACTTCAGCAGGATGATTAAAATGAAAAGATGTGTTTATATTCATATTCCTTTTTGTGAAAGTATCTGTTCATACTGTGACTTCTGTAAAATGTTTTATAATGAAAAAATAGTTAACTCCTATCTTTGTATTTTAGAAAAAGAAATTAAAAAGAAATATCAAAATGATTTTATAAAGTCAATTTATATAGGGGGAGGAAGCCCAACTTGTTTATCAATAGAACAATTAAAAAAACTTTTTTCAATAATTAAAATATTTAAAAAAGAACCTAATATGTCTTTTACTATTGAAGGTAACTTTGAAAATATTACAGAAGAAAAATTAGCTTTATTTAAAGAAAATAATGTTAATCGCTTAAGTTTTGGTATAGAAAGTATTGATGAGAAAAATTTAGCTTTTTTAGAAAGAAATAATGATTTAACTAAAATAAGAAAAATAATTAATTTAGCTAAAGAATTATCTTTTGATATTAATGTTGATTTAATGTATGCACTTCCTACTGAAGATATGGCTACTTTAAATAAAGATTTAGATTTTATTGAAAGCCTAAATATTGAACATTGTTCAACGTATTCATTAATAATTGAAGACCATACAAAATTAAAAATAAAAAATACCAAAAATATTTCTGAAGATTTAGATTTTTTGATGTATCAAAATATTTGTAAAAGAATGCAAAAAAATGGTTATATTCATTATGAAATAAGTAATTTTTGTAAAGAAGGACATCAATCTATTCATAATTTATGTTATTGGAAAAATGAAGAATATTATGGCTTTGGCTTAGGAGCTAGTTCTTATCTTTCGATGAAAAGAATGACTAATACTAAAAGTATAAATAATTATTTAAAAGAAAATTTTGCTGATTATGAAGAAATTTTATCTCTTGATGATGAAATAGATTATGAAATAATTTTAAACTTGCGTTTAAAAGAAGGACTTTCTCTTACTAATTTCTTTCAAAAATATGGTCTAGAATTAAAAGAAGTTTTTAATTATGAGCCCTTACTTAGTGATGATTTAATAGTTTTAGAAAAAGATAGACTTTTCATTTCTGAAGAAAAATGGTATATTAGTAATGAAATTATAAGAAGATTTTTGGAGGGTAGAGTAAAATGGCTCAAGCAGTAGTAGAATTAAATAAAATTGCTTTATTACAAACAGAAATAGATTATATCAAAAGTGAAAAAATAAAAAAGGCTTGTAAAAAGATGGTTAATTTACTTCCAGATTATTTTTTTGAAATTCCTGCTACCTCAACAGGGAAGTATCATCCCGAATATGCTCAAGGTTCAAAAGGACTTCTTCGCCATACTAAAGCCGCAGTTAGAATAGCTGTTGAATTACTTAGTAATCCTATAATTGGAGATAAATATACTTCTTCCGAAAAAGATTTAATGATTATGGGCTTACTTCTTCATGATGGTTTAAAATTGGGATTAACACAAGAAAAATTTACTCGTTTTGACCATCCAATTTTAATGGCTAATTATATTGAAGAAAATAAAGACAAATTAGGCTTAGAAGATGAAGAAATTAAGTTTTTAATGGATGTTATCAAAACTCATATGGGTATTTGGACTAAAGATTATAATGGTAATGAAGTTTTAGAAGCACCAAAAACAAAATATCAAAATTTTGTTCATATGTGTGACTTTTTAGCTTCTCGCAAATGCCTTTTAGTTCCATTTGATGAAAATAATGAAATATGTGCCTAGTACATATTTTTTTCGAATAAGAAATAAATTCATAAATAAATATGGAGGTCTGTCTATGGCTGGAAAAATTATTGTAATAGAAGGAACTGATTGTTCTGGAAAAGAAACCCAAAGTACACTTTTAGAAAAAAGATTTCTTGCTGATGGTAAAAAATGCATTAAATTTAGTTTCCCAATGTATGATACCCCAACTGGTAAAATAGTAGGTGGGGCTTACTTAGGTAAAAAAGAAATAAGTAATAGCTATTTCAAAGAAGGTGCTGTAAATGTTGACTCTTATGTCGCAAGTCTTTACTATGCAGCTGACCGTAAATATAATATGAATAAAATTCAAAAATATCTTGATGATGATTACTATGTCATTTTAGACCGTTATACAACTTCATCTCTTGCTCATCAAGGTAGTAAAATTATGGATAAAGATGAAAGATTTAATATGTATCAATGGATTGATAAATTAGAATATTGGCTTTTGAAATTACCTAAACCAGATAAAACCATTTTTTTACATGTACCTTTTGAATATAGTGTTGTCTTAAGTCAAAAAAGAGATAATCTTGATGAAACCGAGAAATCTGAAGAACACTTAAAAAATGCTGAAAAAGCATATATTGAATTATCTGAATTATACAATTGGGATAAAATAGAATGTGTAGCAAA
>CANRAX010000003.1 GCA_947628635.1 uncultured Bacilli bacterium
GGAGCATAGCGGGATCGAACCGCTGACCTCCACGGTGCAAACGTGGCGCTCTCCCAGCTGAGCTAATGCCCCATAACCAACTGAATTTCAGCCGGTAATAAGATTATAGCATAGCCATTTTTTTAAAGTCAATATTTTTTTAAACATTTTTAAATATTTGAGTTAAAAAATCGTCTTCCCAAATGTATTTATCATTTATTTTTAATAAGTGGTTTTTATTACGATAAAAACCATTCATATTGTTTATAATCTTTGTATCTTTAAAATTATAATTTTTTAAATATCTTTCTAACAAAAATTTTTGATAACAATAATTAAAATTCTTATATTCTTTAGTGACCTTAAAAAGAAGAAATATAATTACAAGTAAAAGATTAAAATTCAAATTACTTAAGTTAAATATAAATATTAATAAAATAAATAAGTAACTTATAAATATAGAAAGATAATAACTTGCTTTAAAAGAAAATATTCCAGATAAAAATAAATTTACTAACTTACCACCATCAAGTGGAAAAATAGGCAATAAATTAAAAATAAGTATTCCATAATGATAAATAGTAACTAATTCCTCATAATGATAAAATAAAGTCTTTAATATAAAATAAGCAATAAATTGAAATAAGGGTCCAGCTATTAAAATAACAAACTCTTTTAACAAAGAAATATTTTGATCCATATTAAACTTTGATATACCACCTAAAGGATATAAATATATTTTTACAACATCTATTTTTAAAATTTTTGCTGTTAAAAAATGACCCAATTCGTGAATAATTATTAAAAAGCTAATTATAAAAAAAGGAACAAAAGAAGCTGTTAAAATAGCAATCAGAGCAAAGAAATAAACAAAAATGTTTATTTCAAAATATCTAAATATATTTTTTATAGTCAAGATTTTGCCCATCTTTTTGGAAGATTAAATATAATTTATTAGATTTAACTTCTCCCAATAACTTTCCTTTTTCTATATAGTCATATAGTTTAATATTAGAAGTAGAAATATTTCCATAGGTAACATCAATACCATTTATCTGTTCAATAACTACACAATTATCATAGCCTTCTTTTTGACCGATAAAAACTACTATACCGCTTTCTAAAACAGGAACCATATATTTGTTCTCAACTGTTAAAGCTACACCATCTTTATAATTTTCTTTTTTACTATAATTTAAATTTTCATTGAAAACAGCTTGTTCCTCTTTAACCATTTTTTCAATAGCTAAAATATTACCAAAATATTTCTGATAAAGTTGTTTAGCTTTGGTAAACTTAAAATTCTTCTCATAAATATTTTTTATAAAAGTTGTTTTAAGATTAGGATTTTGTTTAATTAATATTAAGCCAATTAAAAATACTATTATTGCCAATAAAACGCGAGTTATAAAATTACGAATACTACTTTTTAATACTAGTTTTTTCTTTACTGTTTTTTGTTGCATAATAAAATCTCCTTTAATAAAATATATTCAATAAAGAAGATTTTTATGCTTAATTTATTCTTACTCTTTTATATTTTTTTGGTACTAATTTAATAATTAAATAGCATATTTCAGCAAAAATAATATTTATTAACAAAGAATGGACTATTTTATAAAATAGACGAATAAAGCTCATTGGAACTAAATTGAAAATTATAATGATTAATGCTGTTAAGCTCTCATAAATTGTTACAAGTAAAATTACTAAAGGTATAAGTTTTATAAAACTATAATCTACATATTTATAAACTTCTTTAATTAATAATCCACATATAAAAAATAAGATAGCATTTAAAAATAATAAATTTGTATAAAATAAATCATATAACATACCAGTAATTATTATGGTTATAAAATAATTTTTTTCTTTTTTTCGATATAAGGGATAAATTATAAAAATAGCTGTTAAAGTTAAAAGTGGAGTAAAAAAAGTTAAGTTTTCTGTCATAAAAGGAAGAAAATTAGTTAAAATACCATCTAACAAAAAGGCTAATAGTAAAATAATTAAAGACAACATTATTTTTTCTCCTTTAAAATAGTAACGTAATGAATATTATTAAAATCTTGTTTTGTTTTGATATAAAGTATTTTACTAAGATTATATTTATCATTTTCTATTTTTTCAACTGTTCCTATAAATATGCCAGCTGGAAACATTTCCCCTAGCCCACTCGTAACAACAACATCGCCTTTTTTGACAGGTGTTGTTTTATCTATATCAACAACTTTTAATAAACCACTTTTTTTATCATAACCGTTTAGAATAGCATAATTATCACTATCATTAATTTTTACCGCTACACTTATTTTAAAATTTATATCATCAGATGTAATTAGCTTTAATTCACTTGAATAATTTGATACTTTAGAAATTTTTCCAATTAAACCCTTTTTTGTTATGACAGCCATATTCTCTTTAAGACCATCTTTTTTCCCTTTATCAAGAGTAATGGTATTAAACCAATAACTTTTATTGCGAGATAAAATAGTTGCATTTTCAATGCTATATTCCGTTAAAGTTTTATTTAATTCCAAAGTATCTTTTAACTCTTCTATTTCTTTTTCTAAAGAAGCATTAACATTCTTTTGGATTAAATAACTCTCATTTTGATTAGTTTCTTTTTTTTCCTTTATAGCCGTAAAAGGATACATAACTACTTTATCAATAGTAATTGCTATATCTTTAAAAAAAGATTCAACGGGAGTATATGTTCTACTTAAGACAATGGATATAGCTAATAGTAAAATTATTAAAACAGTACTAATTATGACAATTAACTTTTTATTAAATTTCTTTTTTTTATACATAGATATCACCATTTACTATTTTATTATATTATAATTCTTTCTAATAAACAATTAGAGGTTTAAAATTTCCTTATGATTATAAAAACTAAAAAAACTGTTTTCTCCTACAATAATATGATCAATAACTGGAATACCTTGAATTTTACCAGTTTTCATTAAATTTTCAGTTAATAAAATATCTGCTTTTGAAGGCGTTACATCATTTGAGGGATGATTATGTAAACATACTATACTAGTAGCACTTACTAGATAGGCTTCTTTAAATATTTCTCTAGGATGAATAGTGCTTTGATTGATTGTTCCCATAAAAAGGAGTTTTTTAGAAATTAGATTTTGTCTTATATCAAAGTATAAGCAATAAAATAATTCCTGTTTTTTATTATAAAATAAGTCCTTGGTAGCTAAAAAAATTTCTTCAGCATTCTTTAGATTAAGAAGACTTGTTTTTTTAGAGGAATATATTCTACGACCTAACTCTATGGAAGCTACTAATTCTAAAGCCTTTACCTCGCCTATTCCTTTAATGGAAATCAAATTATTAACTGTTAAATTTTTCATTGCATATAAATCATATTTTTGTAATATGGCTATGGCTAAATCAACAACACTTAAATCTTTGGTGCCATTTTTTAAAATAATAGCCAAAAGTTCTTTATCACTTAGATTATTGACCCCAACTTGTTTCATTCTTTCACGTGGTCTTTCTTTTAGCGGAATATCTTTAATTTTATAATTACTCATAAACACCTCATTTATATTATTTGCTAAAAATGAGAAAAGCTATTTAATTATTTACAATTTCATCATAACTTGCTAAAACCACTTCTTCAATAGTTAAAATTTCTTCTTCTGAATTACTATTATTTATAAGCAAATCAAATTGAGTAATATTATTATTTAATTTCTCATTATTTATAGTTTGTACTTTTTCATATAAATTTAAACCCCTTTTTTCATAAATTTCTTTTAACTTATCAGCTATTTTTTTATCTTTAGTTATTCCTAAATAAACATAATATTTTTTATCATTATAAATAATTAACTTTTGATCTAAATTTTTTGTATTTTTTTCAACATTTTCCTTTTTGGCATAAACACCTTCTTGTAAGAAATAAAAAGAATTATCTTTTTTAGTTATAGCATTTACAGAGCTGTAATTAAATTTACGAAAATTACTTCCTATAATTACTCCAACTAGAATAAAGATAACTCCAATAAAAAACGTTTTTTTCATTTTATCACCATTTTTATACTAGCAAATAACAAAGAAAAAAACTGTCGAAAAAAACTTATAACCTTAAAATGTTTTTTAAGAAAGCATTTAATTAAAATTTAAAAAAACTATCTAAAAAGATAGCTAAGTAATTAGTTTTTATTAATCTCTACTAAAATGTAATCATAATCTACTAAATTAAATGTAGTTTTACAAAAAGGACACTTTCCAGAGGCGTTAATATTCAAACTAGCTCCACAATTAGGACATTTTCTAACTAAACCTAACTCTTTTGTAGCTAATTTTTTTTCAAAAACTAAAGTATATATTTTTTCAATTCTTTTAGTATCTTGACCGCTTATAATCTTATTATTATTATTGATGTCTATGATGTAATCCATATATCTAGCAATAACATTTACAGTTATTCTTGTTCTATCAGCAAGTTTCTTTTTTTCTTTAATGTAAGTATTTTTAACATTAATTTCATCATATATTTGACGTTGATTTTTGCTTTTTAAATTATTGAGATAATTATTTAATTGTAAATATAATTCATTACTTAAAAAATGTTTTATATCATCTAAATTGTCTGTTGTTATAGCGGTATGTATTTGTATAAAAATATTATCTACTTTAGTTTTAAATAATGCTTCATTAAATTCATTCATATTTATCACCTATTTTATAAATTCTTGCCAAATATTTGTTTTTTTACTTAAAACATATTTATTAGCGGTTCTTACCAAAAGAGTTCGACAATAAGGACAAACTTCAGATGATGTTATATCGACTAAAGCTCCACAATTAGGACATTTTTCTTGATTATTATTAACAACTGATTTAATAAATGTAAGTGAATAACTTATTCTTACTTTCTTATCTTTGCGACCTCTTACAACATTATTCTTTTCATCACAAACATAATCAAAACAATTGACAGTTAAAAAGACTTTTAAAGTTAATACTCCATCTTCTTCTTTTATTTCATATATTTTAGCGTCTTCATAAGTAATATCTGCCATGATATTTTTTTGTTTTTTCATACTTAATGTTTTTAATTGACTACTATACATATTATACATTTCATCAGTTGTGATTTCTTTTATAGTTTCTGTATCAAAGTCCATCCAAGCAATCTGCAATTTTTTATAAATTTCAAAGAATTCTTGTTTAGCTTTTTCTATATCTAAAGTAGGATCAAATTTCTTTAATTCTTCTGGATTTAAATCTTTATAATAAGAAAAGTCAACAGTTCTTTGTTTCATAAGCCTTTGTATTTTCCTATTCTTTTCAATAATTAATGTAAAAATGACAAAGAAAATTAACATTCCGAAGAAAAAAGTTCCAAATAAATTAGCTAAAGTATAATCGCCACCAATCGTCCTAGAATAAGAACCAGAACTATGATAGCCGTCATCATCATAGGAAGAACTCCAACTACTAGAACTCCAATCATCATCCCAACTACTTGAGCCCCAGTCACTATCCCAGCTGCTTCCCCAGTCGCTTCCACCTACGTCATAATCGTAATCCCAACCAGAATCAGCTTTAACAGAGGTATTCCAAAAAGCAAAACCGAATGTAAAAATTATTAAAATTATAAACCATTTCTTCTTCATTAGCAACAATCCTATCTAATAGATAGTATAACATAATTTAATAAATTTGAAGCATTAAAAAAGTAAACGCATAGATTTCTATTTGTTTACTTTTTAATTTTATTTTTTACTCTTTGCTTTAACTAATTTTTCTTTTGGCTTTGGCAAAGCGTCTTTTCTAGAGAAGTTTTGGCGACCTTTTTTGTCAGTTCCTAGAGCTTTAACTATTATCTCATCGCCGACTTTAACAACATCTTCAGGTTTTTCAACACGTTCATAAGCAAGTTGTGATACATGAACTAATCCTTCACAACCTGGCCAAAGCTCTACGAAGCAACCAAAATCTTCTATTTTTACAACTTTGGCTTCATATATTTTGCCAACTTCTACTTCTCTTACGATATCTTCAATCATCTTTCTTGTCTTTTCTATTATTTCCTTATCAGAATGATAAATAATAACACGACCATCATCTTCAAGTTCAACTTTTACAGCATTGATATTAGTAACTTCAGTAACGTTAGAAGCTTCACAAATTATTTTAGTAATTGTTTCGCCACCTTTACCAATGACATCTTTAATTCGTAAAGGATTAATATTAAATGTAACCATTTTTGGAGCATACTTAGAAACTTCCTTGCGAGGTTCTTTGATTTGTTTTTCAATTACTTTTAAGATTTCTAAGCGAGCCTTTTTAGCTTGAGCTAGAGCTTCTTTTAAAATTTGTTCTGTTATACCTTTAATTTTAATATCCATTTGTAAGGCAGTTATTCCATCTTTAGTTCCAGCTACTTTAAAGTCCATATCACCTAAGTGATCTTCCATACCTTGGATATCTGTAAGAATGGTATAATCATTACCAGCAGTAATTAACCCCATAGCAATACCAGCAACGGGAGCTTTAATTGGAACTCCGGCAGCCATTAAAGACATACAACCAGCGCAAATACTAGCTTGAGATGATGAGCCATTAGACTCTAAAATTTCTGAAACAACACGAATTGTGTATGGGAACTCTTCTTCACTTGGTATAACTTGAGCTAAAGCTTTTTCACCTAAAGCACCATGACCAATTTCTCTTCGTCCAGGAGCGCCATAACGTCCTGTTTCACCTACTGAAAACTGAGGAAAATTGTAATGTAACATAAATCTTTTTTGATCTTCAATGCTTAAACCATCTATAATTTGATGTTCATTTAAAGCACCTAATGTTGTTACAGACAAACTTTGTGTTTCTCCTCTTGTAAATAATGCTGAGCCATGAGTTCTTGGTAAAAGATCAATATCAGTTGAAAGTTTTCTTATTTCATCCATTTTTCTTCCATCAGATCTTATATGTTCTTTAACAACAATATTTCTAAATAATTCATATTCAATTTGAGAAACAACCATATCAGCTTTTACAAGTAATTCTTTTAACTCTTCTTCTTTTAATTGTTCCTCATTTTCTTTAGTATAAAGCTCTATTATTTCTTCTTTTATTTCATCAATAGTAGCATATTTTTTTAACTTATCCTTTATTCGAAGAGCTTTATCCATTTTTTTGGTAATTAAACCTCTAATTCTAGTAATCATTTCTTCATCTGGAACTAAGGTTTCATATTCCATTTTTTCTTCGCCAATTTCTTTAATTATTTTTTCTTGGAATTTAATCAATTCTTTAACGGCTTTATGTCCAAACATTAAGGCTTCTAACATAATATCTTCGTTTACTTGTTTAGCACTAGATTCTACCATATTAATAGCTTCTTTTGTACCAGCAACTGTTAAATCTAGTTCACTTATTTCTAATTCCTCAGGTGTTGGATTAATAACAAATTTACCATTTATACGACCTACTTTAACACCAGCAATAGGACCATTAAAAGGAATTTTTGAAATACTAACAGCTAAAGATGAACCTAACATAGCTGTTAATTCAGGAGAACAATCTTGATCAACAGATAAAACAGTTGAAATAATTTGAACTTCATTTTTAAAACCATCTGGGAATAAAGGACGCATTGGTCTATCAATCATACGTGCCGCTAAAGTAGCAGCTTCACTAGGACGCCCTTCTCTTTTAATAAAACCTCCTGGTATTTTACCAACTGAATATAGTTTTTCTTGATAATTAACAGTTAATGGAAAAAAATCAGATAATAAGTTAACATTTTTAGAAACAACAGCCGCTGTTAAAACAACAGTATCATTATATCTTACTAAAACAGCTCCATCAGCTTGTTTAGCAAGTTCTCCATGTTCTACTATGATTTTTCTTCCGTGAAAATCTAATTCAAATTTTTTCTTTTTCATATACTACCTCTTTACTAGCATAATTTTTTTAAACTAGTCCTCTCTAATTTTATTATAAACCTATTTTTTATTTTTTAGCAAAAACTCTTTCTTTATCATTTACAGTTATAATTTCAGTAAATCTTTTTTCTAATTCATCGAGAATATTTTTTAATTCATTTGTACTTATGAAGGTTAATTTTGCAGGAAGTTTAAAGAACTTATCTTTTGCATATTTTAGGTCTTTTTTTACACTATTTAAATAAATTTCTTTTTTTTCTATCTTTTGTACTATATTAGAAAACTCATTGGAAATATTGATATTAAGATTATTTAATCTACTTTGTAACGTTAATAAATTTTCTTTATTAGTTTTTAATCTTTTTAATAAATAATCAATACTAATATCTTCTCGAGCTATTAAATAATAATCTTTTTCTTCGGTATTATAAGCATAAGTTTCATCACCTAATGGTAAAAAGATTTTTTCATTACTTTTTAAAAAAGTAAAAGGATTAACAAAAACTTTTTTTATTTTATTAGTATTTAGATCATAAGATTTTTCAACAACTTTGTTAGTTTGTAAGTCTTTTTCAAGAAACAAAGCTTCAGTAATATTATTATCACTAGAATATACTTTTATTTTTCTTTCATCAGGGGCAAAATTACTTTTAAAAGTATATGTTTTACAAAGCTTTTTATCAGATGAAAATTTAATATTTTCACAATTTATTGTAAATAACTTAGCATTATTTTTTAAAATTAAACTATAATTTTCTTTTGAAGGTGTTTCTTCTTTTATAAATTTAGCTTTATAATCTTTATTACCAGCTTTTATTACAAAAGAAATATCTGATAATGTTTGTTCTTGGGCTAATCTATCTAATAATTGATAAATTCTCATTTCTTTTTCTAAATAATTTTCCATTGTAAACGTCATCCCTCTCATTTACATTTTTTAAAAAGCAAAAAAATAAACACAAAAAACAAGTGTCTACTTTCTTAAACCTAATTTTTTAATTACTTCTCGATAACTTTGAATATCTTTTTTTGCTAGATACTGTAACATATTACGACGTTGACCAACTTTTTTAAGAAGTCCCCTACGAGAATGATGATCGTGAATATGTACTTTTAAATGTTCTGTTAATTCATTGATTTCTTTAGTTAAAATTGCAATTTGAACTTCACAAGAACCAGTATCTTTTTCGTTTTTAGCAAATTCTTTAATTATTTTGGCCTTTTCTTCTTTAGTTAATGCCACGAAAAACACTTCCTTTCATCTAAATTCGCTACTACTAAGTAAGAAGTCGGAAATTCTTCAAACTGAGTACCAGTAAGCTAGTTGTATTATACAATAAATATACATCTTATGCAAGAATATTTTTATTTTAGTAATATTTATGAGAAAAAATGTGATATATTATTAGTGGTGATGTAAGTGGATAGGCGTATTTTAATAAAAAATGTATTTAAATTAATTTTAGTTTTGTTAATATTTAATTATAGTTATTTATTTCAGTATATACCAATAATTATTTTTAAAATGGATGTTAAAAATATTTCATTAGCAACGAATGTTTGGCTTAATTTTTTCGCTAACGTGTGTTTAATGATAGTATTAGCTTTATTATATAGAAAAGAATTAGTAAATGAATTTAAGAAATTTAAAGCAAAGTTCTTTGATAATATTAATGTAGGTTTTAATTATTGGATATTGGGTACTTTTATTATGATTGTATCTAACTTAATTATAAATGCCTTTTTTAAAACTGGTGGGGCAACTAATGAACAACTTGTGCAGAAAATGATTTCTAATTTACCTTATATTATGCTTTTAAATGCTGGTTTAGTGGCACCTTTTAATGAAGAAATCGTTTTTCGTAAAGCTTTTAAAAATATTATAAAAAATAAATATATCTTTGCAATAGTTTCTTTTCTTGTATTTGGATTTGTTCATGTTTTAGGTAATGCTTCTTCTTGGGTTGAATATTTATACATTATACCTTATGGGGCTCTTGGAGCGGTCTTTGCTTTAGCTGATTATAAAACAGATACTGTTTTTACTTCGATTTCTATGCATATGTTTCATAATTTCTTTTTAACCTTACTTTCGATAATAATTTAAAAGATGCTTTCAATCAAGCATCTTTTTCTCTACCTCTTTTTATTTTCAAATCAAATATTCCTATAATTAAACAAATTACTAACTGAATTACTAAAGTAATTAAGTAGCCTTTCCAAAAATTATTTAAAGCTAGTTTATTTAAATAGATAAGAGTATAAAACATATAGTTAATTATTAAAGAAAACATATATGTTCCTACTACTAAAAAATAATTTTCTTCTTTAGTATTATTTAACAAAAAGGCATAAATAGTAATATTTACAAATTGACTAATAACATAACCACAAAATTCTCCACTAATATCCGTTAAAAGAAGATTGGATTTTAACATAATTGTTATTAATGTATAAAAAAGTACTAAAGCTAAACCAGAAGCTGAAACGGAAACAATTGCTTTTTTATAGCCATACTTTTTCATAATGTAATTAGCAATAAAGTAAACACTTGGTAGTAAAAATAATGCATAGGTTAAGTTCACTCCAAAAATGGTAAATGTATATTTTTTCAAAGATTCTAAAAAAATTGTTAAAGTTACTAAAATCAATGAATAAAGCCAACTATCATTATAAATTTCATCTTTTTTAGCCATATAATCACCCTTTCTATCATTACAATTGTAACATAATAGTTTAATTAAGAAAAGGAAAATATTTTAAACATTATGTTTTTTTTGGAGAAAAGCAATTAAAAAAAGGCAAAAAAAAAGCACATTTCTATGCTCTTGATACATATTTTCCATCACTTGTAGAAATAATAATTGTTTCTCCTTCTTCTATAAATAAAGGAACCCTTACTGTTAAACCAGTTTCTAAGGTAGCGTCTTTCATAGCGTTAGTAGTTGTATTACCTTTAACAGCTGGTTCTGTATGAGTAACTATTAATTCAACCTTATCAGGTAAATCTAGTCCTAAAATTTCACCTTCATAACTAGTAATGTAAACTTCTAAATTTTCTTTTAAGAACTTGGCATTATCTCCAATTGATGTAGCATTTAATTCTAATTGCTCATAAGTATCCATGTTCATAAAATAATAAACATCACTCATATTATATAAATATTGCATTAATTGCTTTTCAATACGAGCTGTTGCTACCTTAACACCAGCATTAAATGTTTGCTCAAAAATGGCACCCGTTCTTAAATTTTTAAGTTTAGCTTTAACAATGGCAGCACCTTTTCCAGGTTTTACGTGTTGTGTTTCCATAACAACATAAATATTACCTTCATATTCAATTGTAATACCATTTTTTAAATCGTTTGTACTTATCATTTTCTCACCTCTAAAAATTAAAAAATAAGTTGGAGCTTATTTTTATTTCTTTTCCTTATGCAATGTATGTTTTCTACATCTAGGACAGTATCTATTTAATTCAAGACGTTCTGTTGTATTTTTTACATTTCTTTCTTCACGATAGTTTTCTTCTTTACATTCACTACATACAAGAGTTTTTAATTGTCTATTTCCTACTTTAGCCATAATATCCCTCCTTACACGCCTATATGTATTATATCAAATTTTTTTATATTTTCAAGTAAAATCAACTAAAAGTCATAAAAATTGATCTTTCTTATAATTATCTTGAAGTTATTAAATTTTCTTTTCATAAATTTTAGATTTATTTACTTCTTTAGCTGTTAGCTTATCTTCACTATTTAAATAATTTTGAAAAAAAGAAAAACATTTATCTATATCTTCTTTAATATCTTCAGCGGCTTCTTCATTATCTATAACTTCTGTGTTATTCATTAGATAATATTCATAATCATTAAATTGTGTTAATAATCCACGAAGTTGATAATCTAGTTTTTCATCAATTTCATCTTGAAGAAAATTATATATTTTGAGATAATCAAGGAATTTTTGTTTTTCAATGTCTTTTTTTGCTTCTTTATAGCCATAATGAGTACCCATCACACCTAAGATAAAACTCATAATTACAACTAAAATACCTCTTTTATAAAGTCTTTTGTTATCATTCATTAACTCTTCTATTAACTTATCTTTATCTTTTTCTTCATTTTTTAATAAATCATTATTTTTTGCCATTTCAATCTCCCCCTGACTCGCATTATTATACCCCATTCAAACTTTTATAGCAAGAATTTTTTTAATCATACATATTATGATAGGCCTTACTGACTTGTTGCGTTATACGATAATTAACTAAACTCATAAAATCATTATTAGAATTTGGATGAGATGAATTAGGTGAGGTAACAACAATGGCTACTTTAGGATCATTACTTGGATAATAACCAGCAAAAGTTGTTGTAATTGTTTCAGTATCAATTATATTATCGCCATTGGTATCTAAAAAGCTTTGGGAAGTTCCCGTTTTACCAGCAGGCTGTAAGCTTCTATCAATATAACCAACTCCATAACCACCAGGTGCATTCATTACAGCATAAAAACCTTCTTTGACTCTATTCATATACTCTTCTTTTGTATCAATTGTATTTAAAATTTCTTTTTCTTTAGTGAATTCTAATTTACCTATTTCTTCAGTATTACTTACCGAATGTACTTCTTTTAAAAGATGTGGCGCTATTCTATTTTTTCCATCAGCAATAGTAGTAATATATTGTAATATTTGTAAAGGTGTATAAGTCTCATATTGCCCCATTACAAAATCTAATAAGTTTCCAGCATTAACATCTTTTTTGGAAGAAACTCCGGCACTTTCAAAAGGCAAATCTATTCCCGTTTTAACACCCAAGCCAAATGAGTGGTACATATTTCGATAAGTATCAAAGGCTTTTTGATTAAAATTTAGTTTCATTCCTCGATAATATTCTTGTCCATTTACTCTGATAGCAACTTTAAATTGGTAAACATTACTACTTTTAGCTAAAGCTGTAATGTCATTAATAGTACCCAAAGTTTTTACAGAAGAACATTTTTCTGGAGCACCAGCTACTTTAATACATTCATCATGAAGATATTCACCAATTTTTAACACACCTGTATTATAGCCAACTAGCATGGAAGCACCTTTAACAACAGAACCGGGCGTAATTGGAGAAGTTATAATACTAGTTGTATTATCCATAAATTCATTATTGACGAGTTTTCTAGAAACCATTGCTAAAATTTCGCCTGTTTTTGGGTCTTCAATAATAACACTGGAATGGTCAAAATAATCGGTATTAGCTTCTTTTTTAGCATTTCTTATTTGCTCATCAAGTATCTTTTCTAATTGTTGCTGTAAATTGATATCAATTGATAAAACTATATCTTTACCACGACTTCCCTCTTTTACTAATTTTGTTTCATGAGAATTAACAACTTCATAAACAGGCTTGGTACCTTTTAGGTAATCCTCATATTCTTTTTCAATGTAACTAAGTCCAACCCGGTCATTTAAAGAATAGCCCTTATTTAAGTAATAGTCTTTTTCTTCTGCCGGAAGACCTTGACTTGCGGTAGATACACTTCCTAAAATAGATTTAAAAGTATCATTATAAGGATAAACCCGAACCCAATCAAGTTTAGTATTAAAGCCTTTTAAATTAGCATTATTTTCTGAAATATAAGCATATTCTTTATCTGTTACATCACTTTTTATTGTTTTTTCTTCATAGGTATAGCCTTTATTCATCAAATAATATAAATAAGCTACTTCTAAATCTTCTTGAGTAAATTTATTAAGCTCTTTATCGCTAATTCTTTCTAATTTTAATTGTTCAAGTTCTCTAGAAGTCATCTTTCTTTGATTTACTTTTTCTATTTCTTTTTTTGTAACTAATTTGGCACATTTTTGAGGATATTTGGCATAATAAAATTCTCTTTTCATTTGCTCAGTTAATTTAGATGTATCTAATTCTAAGTGAGGAGCTACTTTATAAGCTGTTTTTATCATAGAAGAATTTGTTATTCCTTTTTCTTTTTTATAGGTAATTGTTTTTAAAGATTTGTTATCAACTAACAAATTATAGTTTCGATCATAAATTCTCCCCCTTGGAGTAGATGTACCTGATACGGTAGCATAAGTAAGAGATGATAACCTATCTTTATAATTTTCTTCATTAATAACCATTACATCTATCATTTTAAATAAGAGTAGTCCAAAAACTAACAAGATTATTCCTAAAAATAAAGAAAATCTTTTATTGGTAATCTTATCATAATCAATTTTTTTCTTCTTTCTATATTTTTTCAAAATTTTCATCTCCATTATTAGTTTATCACATATTTTAAAAGTTATTTAATATATTTTACTGAGGTGATATTTATCTATAAGGAGTTAATTAAAAAATATATTTTTTTATTGCAACCGCAAGATATTATAAATTATGCTAAAAAAGAAAATGTAGACTTATCAAATGATGAAACAATGATAATATACAAATTTATAAAAAAACATTATAATGAATTGTTAAATAAAGATACAAAGAGTTTTTCTATTTTAAAAGAAGCTCTTAGTCCTAAACTTTATGAAAAAATTCTTTCTCTTTATAATTATTATAAAAACTATTTATAAAAAATATTTATGTCTATCTTTAAGAGGAACTTTGCTTTTTATCATTTCTGCTTCTTCTTGAAACTTTTCTTCATTTTTAGAAATAATTCCAAATTCATTTATATCTATCTTATGAAAACTTTTTCCATCAAATACTATTTTAGGATATCTGGCTAAGTCAAATCCTAATAAATTTAGATTAAAATATTTTTCATATATATTAAAACTATTAGAAATAATTCTTTTAGGATACATTTCAATCTTATCAAAATTTAAGTACATTACAGCTAAATCATTTAAAAAATAATTATTTACTTTTCCTGATTTTTCTATATATGGAATTTTTAAGATATTTTCTAATTCTTGTAAAAGATACTTATTATTCTGTAAAAGCAATTTTTTTAAATCTTTTAAAACAAATAATTTGGCTTCAATAAGTCGCATAGCCATTTCTTCGTATTCTTTACTATAAAAATTGGTTTCTAACGGATTATGTTTACAATATTCTGCAAAATCTAAAACATTACAATTAAAATATTCTCGTGCAGAAGCTAAAGATAATCCCTTTATTTTGATATTTTTTAAATCTAACTCTAATTTTTTAATCAATTTTTCATATTTTGAAAAATCATCACGATATTTAAGTAAAATTAATTTAGTCTTTTCTTTCCAATTATTTTTATTAATTGTATAATCAATACTAAATTGTTCATAGCTCGTTTTAGCTAATTTTAATTTTTTACCAGTAATTTCACATAATTTATAATAAATTTTTTCGTTTAAATTACCATAATCTTGATAATCAATGTAAATAGTATCATCTATTATATAAAAAATATAATCATCAAATTCAAAGCATTCAGGTAAGTTATTACTATATGAAAAAATACCTTTTATATTTAAATAATTTTTATTTACTTTTAGTAAAGATAAAGCATAGATAATTTCCTTTAAAAATGTCGAATTAGTATGATTCGAAATATCATAATAAACTTTTCCATTTGGAAGTATAAAAGAAGGATATATTTTTATTTTATATGATTCAGCTGTCTTTAAATTAGCTAATTCTATATATTTTACTTTTATGTCGTCATTCATAAAATCACCTGAATTAAAATTACTTCTATTTTACTAAAGAATTCTTTTTTTTCAAGAAAAAAAGAAGTTTTACTTCTAATAATTGTTACTTTATTGCAATCTAATTTTTTCCAATAATTTATCATCAAAAGCTTTATTTCTTATCATAGCTATTTCATATTTATAAGGAGCAAATTGTTTATCTACATAAGGGGTTTCTAAGATTTTAGGAACATTTTCTAATTTCTTATTATAGATAATATTTATTAAAGTAGGAAAACCTATATGACCAAAACCAATATTTTCGTGACGGTCTTTGTGAGAAGATTTCTCATTTTTACTGTCATTTACATGTACACATTTAATTTTTTCAAGACCAATTAAACTATCAAAATCTTCTAAAAATTTATCAAAATTAACTATATCATAACCAGCGTCACTAAGATGGCAAGTATCAAGGCAAACTCCAATATGCTCTTTATCTTCAACTTGGTCTATTATTTGTTTTATTTCTTCTAATTTAGATCCTACTTCACTACCCTTGCCAGCCATAGTTTCTAATAAAATAGTAACATTAGTATGACCTAGTATTTTATTTAAACCATTAGAAATATTTTTAATACCTTCCTCAATTCCACATCCCACGTGACTACCAGGATGAAGCA
This sequence comes from uncultured Bacilli bacterium, assembly GCA_947628635.1. Classification (GTDB taxonomy): domain Bacteria; phylum Bacillota_I; class Bacilli_A; order RF39; family UBA660; genus CANRGD01. The sequence goes on from CANRAX010000003.1 coordinate 16,212, forward strand.
CTAAATTTTTAATTCCTAACTCTTCACAACGATCAATTTCGCTTTTTAAAAAATTTATTGCGAATTGATATTTTTCAATATTATCAGCATTTCCTAAATTAATAATATAAGGTGCATGTACTATAACCTTAGAATAATCAATATTTTTTTCTTCCATAACTTTTAGGGCAGAATTAGTTAAGTCAGAATTAATCTTATAACGCATTGTATTTTGAGGAGCTCCAGTATAAAACATAAAAGTATTAGCATTATAACTTAAAGCTTCATTTAGACTACCTAAAAGTTGTGTATCTTTTTTAAAACCAACATGACTTCCAATTAATAACATATTTTACTTCCTCCATATAAATTATAACAAATAATTGCCAAAAGAAAAAGACTTCGTGAGAAGTCTTAAATAACTAATTCATTTCACAAGCTGTGGCTCCAGATAAAGTTGTTGAAGCAACAGCATCAGTTTTCGTACTAACATTAACTCTTCTTAAATCTGACTCAGTTAAATCTTTATTGAAACCATGTTTACCAGTATCAGTTAAACGAATAGTGTAATCTATATCTGTTTTTGGATTTTTAGGATCTGAATCATCAGTTGACTTTACCCATTTAACATAGCCCTTCATTTCAGAATTTCCAAAAGGAGATTTTCCACCACTTTGCATTAAATCTTTAGTAGCGTCAGTTGTTGTATCAATAGGAAAATAATAAGTACCATCAGGTGTAGCAGAAGCAGAAACTCCACCACAAACTATGGTATCACCTACAACTCCATTTCTAACTGCATTAATATATTCTTTTGCAGTTGTTGCAAAAGTATCTCTTCTCGAATTTTCAATAATTCTATTAACAGAACCAATAGCGACAATCATTAATATACCCATAATAGTAATTACGGCTAGCAATTCAATCAAAGTAAATCCTTTGTTATTTTTCATCATTTTTCCTCCTATCCTATAATTAAATTATAATAAACTATTTTTCTATGTGCAAGATATTTTTACTATTTTTACATTTTTATACAATTTTTATTCATAATCCAATTTTTTATCAATTTTAAAATAACTAGCTGTTATAACATCACAACCACATTTTGTTTTAAAATAATTCTTATCTAAGCTACTATTTTCAACATTTACATTATTTATAGAACTTAATGTTGTGGCGTTTACACCATCTTCTAAATTAGCTTCACTTGAAAAATCAATTCCAAATAAAGAACCGTTATCTAACTTCTCTGTTATACGAGCATAAAAATCATAGCGATAAACACCTGTTCTTACCGCAACTTTTTTTACAACTACATATGATTGCTCTCTTAAATACTGACCATCATTAGGTGGATTTTCATAATCACCATTATCTAAATAGCCTAACGACATAATAACACATTGATTTAATGCTGGTTTGACAACGCCATTATTATTACCGGCTATTTTGTATTTAGCAATAGATATCATACTTCTTGCGTCTTCATTATAAATAGTTTCTCTATTTTTATTTAAAATTCCTACCACATTAGGTACAGTGACGGCCATTAAAATACCTAAGATTGTTAGGCTTGCTAATAACTCAACTAGTGTAAATCCATTTCTTTTCATTGCCACTACCTCTATTATTAATTATACATAGAAAAAAGAATGTGTGCAAGGTTCTTATTTTAAAATTTTTTTTAGATTTCTTATTTCTTGTAAAGAAGTTTTGGTATATAGCTTTTTATCAAACAAAAAACCATAACGAAATAAACAAAAACCAGTATAATGTTTACTATTACGACTATGAATAACTTCCTTCATAATTATATCTGTATTATTAAGCCATTCATTACTTCCACTTTTGGCATACTCATCATATGAACCTACTTTATAAAAGGCTAAAGCTATTAATAAATCGATATTATTATTAGTAATTAGATTATTCCATTCCGATAGAACTTTAGGAAAGGATTGCGTTTCATTTAAAAAGCCATAATATATTTGAGGCATAATAAAATCAACATACTTATCACTTTTAAGCCATAATTTTACATCAGCATAATTTTTATTATAATTATTTTCAATATTACCTTCGGGAGAAATACCAAAAGGAACATGTTCATCCTTACATATTTTGTGAACTTTTTCAATCATTTTATTTACCATCATTAAATTATAGCTACTTTTATCCAAGAAACCATTTTTTAAAATATAATTTTCATAATCATTTCTATCAATATCATCACTTGGATAAAAATAATCATCAAATAATACTCCATCAACATCATAATTAGTAACTATTTCTTTGACACCATCTGCTATTAAGTTAATTACTTCATCCTTACTAGGATTATAATATATTCCGTCTTTTATAAATAAAGTATCTGTGTTGATATATTGATAAGCAGGATTTTCTTTAGAAACAGTACTTATATCCTCAGTAGTACGAACACGGTAAGGGTTAATCCAAGCATATACTTCTATTCCTTTTTTATGGGCTTTTTTTACAAAATAATCTAAAACATCTAAAGATTTTTCACCTTCTTTGGAACTAATGGAAGCACTCCAAGGAAATATATTAGACTCATATATAGCGTCTGATTGACTTCTAACTTGTAAGATAATTAAATTAAAATGAAAATTGGAAATATTTTTGATAGCTTTATCAATATTAGCTTGCATTTTTTTTAAATCTGTATCTTTAATATAATTTTGGAGTTCAATGTAACTAAAAAAGAGACCTTTTTTTTCTGGAGTTGATGAATTTATAGGCTCTACTTTTTCAGGAGTATCTCTGCTATAAGCAATTAAAATTAATAATAAAAATATAACTATCCATACTGTGTATTTTTTCATAAGAAAAGCATACTATAAAAAAAAAGAAAGTTTTGTCGAATTAACTACTTGTTTGTAACTTTATCTTTTTCAATAATAAATAATCTTTTATCACGATAAAAAGCATAAAAAATATTTTCTAAAGACTTATTTTCTTTACGTAAAACTTGTTCCAGCCAAACTTTATCTTTATGAATTTGATATAAAACATCTTCTTGTTCTTTACCATCTATTATAACGGGCAAAGGATAAATATGTTTTTTATCATCTTCTTTTTTAAAAACACTGAGTTTACCACTAGTTTCTAAAATAGCATAATCAACTTCTTCAATAGATTTAATTTCTTTATCACGCAATTGTGTTAATAAATCATCAAGATTATATCTTTGTTTAAGCATTTCAGCAAAATTAACCCGACCTCGATTAATAATAACTGAAGGAGTACCATCAATAGTATTTCTTATTTTTTGACTTTTTAAAGAAGTAACTGACACAATTATTTGTAAAGCAACTAAAACAGAGATAGGTATGACAGAGACTAAAATACTTTTTTTATAATTTTCAATAGATATAGCGGATATTTCAGCAATAAATATCGAAACAATAAAATCCATTATAGAAAGTTCACCAATTTCTCTTTTACCCATTAAACGATAAACTGTCGCAATTAAAACGTAAAATAAAACACTTCTAAAAAAAATCGTAAAGTATTCCATGATATCACCTACTATTAGCTTGTCTTTTTCATATTTTTTTATACATAACATAAAATTAAGTGAGGTGACTTATGACTAATTTAAAAAAATATAGTATGCGACTAGCTTATACTTTTCTTTCTTTAGGTTTTTCTGTACTTTTTGTAACTACTCTTTATTACTTTAACTTAATAAATGAAAATACCTATAAAGTATTTAAAATTGTTGTTTTAATTATAAACCTTTTTATAAGTGGTTTTATTTTGGGAAGAGAGGCAAAAAGTAAGGGCTTTTTAGAAGGTATAAAACTGGGTTTGATGATAATTCCTATTTTTTTAATAGTAACGTTATTGATTAAAGAACCTTTAAAATTAACAGTTATTTTATATTACTTAATAATTTTAATTACATCTACTTTTGGTAGTATGATAGGTATGAGTTTAAAAAAAGAAACTAAGTCCTGAGATTGTTTCTCAGAAGCTTAATTTCTTTTTTTGTTTGTAATCTTTTTAAATAATAATTTTTAGGTAATATTTGCATTAATATTTCGCGCGTTTTTAATTCTCTTGTATAATATTCATAAAAAAGGTTAGACTTTTTTTCTAAAAGAATTGGTCCAAAGAAATAATCTTTTTTATGATATTTTTTGTGACCTTTTTTTAAAACAATTATTTGATAAATAAATTTTTTATCTTTAACTAATTCTTCATCAGCTATATAAAAGCCTATTTTACAGCAAAATCTGCGAACATCTTCTAAATAATTATTGGGACTTAATATTAAAGTGTCAATTTTTTTAGCTATACGTAGATTATTTTTTAAAATACCAATAATACTTCTTCCACCCATACCAGAAATAATCACTGTATCAATATTAGGTGAATAAGTATCTAAACCATTCCCAAGGCGTAGTTCTATTTTATCTTCTAATTTTTCTTTTTTTATATTTAACAGTGCTTGTTGTAAAGGTCCTTCTTTTATATCCGAAGCTATGGCTTTAATATTTTTATTTTGCTTTACTAAATAAATATCTAATAAAGCATGATCACATCCAATATCTAAACAAAAGGAATTAGCTGGCACTAAATTCCCTATTTTTTTTAAACGTTCATTTATTTTCATTAGTCAGTTAAAAAGTCCTTTAATTTTCTTGAACGAGACGGATGTCTTAATTTGCGAAGGGCTTTAGCTTCTATTTGACGTATTCTTTCACGAGTGACACCAAATATTTGGCCAACTTCTTCAAGTGTACGACATTGACCATCATCAAGTCCAAATCTTAAACGAAGAACCTTTTCTTCACGTTCTGTTAAGGTTGCTAAAACACCACTTAATTCTTCTTTTAACATCTCAACAGTGGCGTATTCTTCAGGACCCATAGTTCTTTCATCTTTAATAAAATCACCTAAATGAGAGTCATCTTCTTCACCAATTGGTGTTTCAAGAGAAACGGGATCTTGCGAAATTTTGTAAACTTCACGAACTTTATCGATAGAAATACCTAATCTTTTAGCAATTTCTTCATCCGTTGGTTCACGATTTAATTCTTGAGTTAATTGTCTTTGAACACGAGCTAATTTATTAATCGTTTCAACCATATGAACAGGTACACGAATAGTACGAGCTTGATCAGCAATTGCTCTTGTAATAGCTTGTCTTATCCACCAAGTTGCATAAGTTGAAAATTTATAACCTTTTGTAGGATCAAATTTGTCAACAGCTTTCATTAGACCAATGTTTCCTTCTTGAATTAAGTCTAAGAAAAGCATACCACGACCAACGTATCTCTTAGCAATACTAACAACTAGACGTAAATTAGATTCAGCAAGCATTCTTTTAGCTTCTTCATCGCCTTCTTCAGCTCTTTTAGCATATTCAAATTCTTCATCACTAGTAAGTAAATTAATACGGCCAATTTCTTTTAAATACATTCTAACTGGATCATTAATTTTAACATCTTTAGACATTGTAATATCTTCAACAACGATATTTTCAGTAATTTCTTCACCACTAGCGTTGTCATCATCACTACCATCTTCAGAAATAATTTCTATTTGAGCTTCAACTAAGGAATTATAAAGTTCATCTAGAGAATCACTATCCATCTCTAAGCCTTTTAATTCTTCAGCCAATTGTTCATAAGTAATAAATCCTTGTTTTTTACCAAGCGCTAGTAATTTTTCTTTTCTTTCATCTAAAGTTCTTATTTCTCCAACCATACCTATTCTCCTATCCTTAGTTTTCTTATTTTTTCAGCAATTAAAGCTTGTTGTAGTGGATCAAATTCTTTTTTCATTAAAATATTCAATCTTTTTATTTCTTGTTTGATACTATAATCTTTAATAACTTTAAAATAAAGATTAAGTTCCTCTTTTGTTGTTTTTTCATTATAATTATCAGCTAAAATACTGTTAAGCAAAACTAAAATATCGTCTTTATCATTAACATAAGTGTAAAAATCAGCCGTGTTTATAAAACCATTTTGCTTATAAAAATATATTATTTCACTGCAAAGATTTCGCATTGTTTCTTCAGCTAGAATTAATTTTTCTTTTTCAACTTGTGAAATAACCCAATCATTATTAAGCATAAAATAAAAAACTTGTTCTACGGCTTTTACATACTTATCTTTCTTTTTGACATCTTTTTTTATTGGAAGAGCCATTTCTTTAGGTGTATTTTGAGCCTTTTTTAAACTATAAAGACGCATTTGTAGTGTATTATACTCTATATCGAATTCTTTTGCAAGTCTTTTTAACATTACTTCAATACGAATTTCATCAGTAATTTTGGTCATTTCTTCTAGGACTGAGTTAATGTAATTGGCCTTTTCTTCATCACTACGGAAATCAACATTTTCCCGTAATTTTAACATTTTAAAATCCGAAAAATTTATGACTGAAGAAACTAGGTTTTCAAAACTTTCTTGCCCATTATTTAATATAAAAGTATCTGGATCTAGTGGATCAGGTAAATTTATTACTTTTACTTCAATGCCTTGATCAAAAAGGTTTTGTCCTATGCTTAAGGTAGCATGAACTCCAGCAGAATCACCATCTAGGCATAAAATAATATTATTCGAAAGTCTTTTCAAAAGAGATATTTGTTCTTTAGTAAGAGCTGTTCCCATTAAAGCAACTGTATTGCGAATACCTATGGTACTAGCTCTTATAACATCCATAAAGCCTTCCATAACAATGACACTTTTTTTAAGGCGACATTCTTCTTTGGCAATATGATAGTGATAAAGTATTTCACCTTTTTTAAAAATAGCTGTTTCTTTTGTATTTAAATATTTATTTTGATTGTTATCTTTATAAATTCGACCACTAAAGCCAACTATTTTACCGGTTATATCATATAAGCTAAACATTATTCTATCACGGTAAACATCATAATCATCTACGGCTAAGCCAATATTATTTAAAGTTGCTAAATCATAACCTTTTTTGGTAAGCAAATTAACTAAGTCATCTTTTTTATTAAGAGAAAGTCCTATTCCAAATTCTTTAATTATTTCATCATTAATTTGACGATTATATAAATATTTTTTAGCTTCTTTACCTAAAGAACTATTCAAATTATTTTGATAATATTTAGCTGTTAAATTATAGGCTTCATATAATTTATCAAATTTAGTGTTTTTCTTGGAATATTTACTACCTTCGACGATAACACCTACTCTATCACCCAAATATTTCAAAACTTCTGGAAATTCAAGGTGTTCATAATTCATTAAAAAAGTATAAACGTTTCCTGTTGCATGACAAGAAAAACAAGTATAGATTTGCTTTTCTCTAGAAACACACATAGAAGGATTAGAGTCATCATGAAAAGGACAAACACCAAAAAAATTCTTGCCCTTTGCTGTTAGGGGAATTCTTTCTCCTATGATGTCAACGATATCTATCTTACTACGAATAACATTGGCAAGATTATTATCCATTTGACATCACTTCCTTATAAACTAATCTTTATTATAACACTAATATTTAACTTTTTCTACTGGTTTTAACGAACTTATTTGAGCAATTTGCTCTTTAAAAAACTCTTGAAAACTTAGAATAGATTCTTCCTCAATGGCTGGATTTTGATAAAATATACCTAATTTTTCATACTCAAGAATATATCTTTTTTCTTCAATATAGCTTAAATTTTCATCATAATTCTGAGCTGTAAAAGAAAATAATTTATTTATTTCAGAAAAATTTTCTTCATTTAATTCTTTACCTAGAGTAACAAAATAATATTTATAAATTAAATTCATATCTAATTCTTCATTTAAAATAGCATTATCTTTATCATAATATTCTAATTCTTCCCTACCTGGCATAATTAAATTATATATACGACTAAAAAATTTATTACGACAGTTACTTTTAATGGCTTGAATTATATCGACTCTATCTTCATCTAAATCTTTAATAGCCGAATTTATATAGCCTAAAATATCTTCATTGTCATCGGGTATAGTAGTTTGTTTTTCTTCATAGAGTGCATATTCATTTTTTATTACTTCTATATTTTTCATAATTATCTCTCACCAAGAGATTATTATAACAAAAAGCATTATAAAATACTACTAACAAATTATTTTTTTAAAGAAAAAAGGCCACCTAGAAAATAGCCTAATTTTTTTATTTTATAATTTCAATATACTATTTAAATTAATGACTTACGCATAAATGTTTCAACATCTTTATCAAGATAAATATCAATAACACCTTTATTAACTATTTTTATAAAGCCAAGGCCATTGATAACTAAGTCTTCATCATACTTAACATCATATGTTATTTTATTCAAATCTTTTAACTCATCATTATTAAATAAATTAAGCAATCTTTTTACTTTTAAATCATTAGAAATAAATAAAGTAAAACTATTTTTTTCACCAGAAACATAATCTATTCTAATAAAGTTTTCAATAATTAAAGATTGATTTTTACGAAGTTGATATGTACGAGGTTTTATTTCCTTTGTTGGAGATATCTTTTT
>CANRAX010000004.1 GCA_947628635.1 uncultured Bacilli bacterium
ACTAATTCTTTAATTTCTAATAAATTCATTTCTTTTAAACTACTGATAAAATCTTCTTTTGTTAATTTAGCCATTTTATTTCCTCCTTATATTTTATTTACTAATTTTCTTCTTTTTGTTTGCTATATAAATCTAGGCAGACTGATAAATCTCTTACTAAGCCAATCATGCCACCAGCTAACATTGTAAGTAAAGCATCTCTTGATGGTAATGACGCATACTCAGCTAATTTAGCTTTATCTGCTTTATCACCATCTACAATTCCTACTTTCAAAGATAATGCTGGATGATTTTTAGCAAACTCTGCCAAAACTTTAATTGGAGCAACTTGATCTTCACCATAAGCAAAAGCACTTGGACCATTTAAAGCTTCATTCAAATCAATTGACAATTCATTAAAAGCACGAGCCATTAAAGTATTCTTATATACTTTATAATCAGAATTTGTTTCTCTTAATTTAATACGCAATTCCTTAGCTTCACTATCTGTTATTCCACGATAATCGAACAATACGATAGTTTTAGCATTTTGAACATGATCTTTAATTTCATCAATTATAACTTGCTTTGCTTTTAATGCCTTTTCACTTGCCATAACACACCTCCTTATATTTTAGGAATGCCATAAAAAAGATTCTTACATTTATAGACAGTAAGAACCCTTTCATTTAACTACTAAGTCCTCGGTAGGATTTACTTCTATACCTACTGTCTATGGCACCAATAAATTGTCTTTATTATAACTTAATTTTTTTTATTTGTCAAAATTATTTTCAACTTTAATTCCAGGACCCATAGTTGAAGAAATTGAAATATTTTTGACATAATCACCTTTTACTGAAGTTGGTCTAATTTTTAAAATTTGTTCAACAAAAGCATTTAAATTAGCAAGTAAATCTTCTTCACTAAAAGACGCTTTTCCAATAATACCATGAACATTACCAAAACTATCAGTTCTATACTCAACACGTCCTGCCTTAACTTCTTCTACTGCCTTTTGAACATCCATTGTTACTGTTCCTGTTTTAGGATTTGGCATTAAACCTTTAGGTCCTAAAACTTTACCTAATTTACCAAGTAAAGGCATCATATCAGGAGTAGCAATCATTGTATCAAAATCAAACCAATTTTCTTTTTCGATTTTCTCCAACATATCTGCATCCCCAACATAATCAGCTCCAGCATCACGTGCTTCAGCTGCTTTAGGTCCTCTAGCAATTACTAACACTTTCTTAGTCTTACCAGTTCCTTTAGGAAGTACAATTGCTCCTCTTAATTGTTGGTCAGCCTTCTTAGTATCCAAGTTTAAACGGATAGCTACTTCGATAGATCCATCAAACGTACTAGTAGAAGTTTCTTTAACTAATTTAATAGCTTCTTCTTTTGAATATACTTTATTCTTTTCTACTTTAGAAAAAGCATCACGATACTTCTTACTTCTTCTTTTCATCTTTCTTTCCTCCTTATGTGGTAAAAGCGGATTTTTTTAATTCCTTCCACATAGGCAAAAACCTATATGTTTAAAGTTACTCTTGTCCTTCGATTTTTATTCCCATATTTTTAGCAGTACCAGCCACAATTTTCATAGCTGAGTCTACATCATAAGCATTCAAATCTGGTAACTTAATTTCAGCAATTTCTTTTAATTGAGCTTCTGAAATAGTTGCTACTGTTTCTTTAGAGCCCTTTACAGCACCCTTATTAATCTTAGCATATTTCTTTAACAAGAAACTTGTAGGCGGAGTCTTAATAACAAAATCAAAACTTCTATCATCATATACTGATATTTCTACTGGTAAAATATCTCCCATTTTATCTCTAGTAGCATCATTATACTTCGTACAAAAATCTTGTAAATTAATTCCGGCAGGTCCTAAAACCGTTCCAACTGGTGGTGCTGGTGTCGCTTTTCCTGCTGGGATTTGTAATTTTATTTTCTTTACTGCTTCCTTTGCCACGAAAAACACATCCTTTCTCCAAATTTAGTTTTCGCGAGTGGTCCAAATAGCTTGATTACCGCTTTAAAATGCAAACCATGCTTCCCACTAAATCTATATTAAATTAAATATAGCCCTTAAATAATAACATAAAGTCAATTAAAACGCAAGTCTTAATAAATTAAGCATTTTCAATTTGACTAATTTCAACTTCAACAGAAGTTTCTTGTCCAAATAAATCAACAAGTAAATTAACCTTTTGGTTAGCAAGATTAACTGAATCGATTTTACCAAACATACCATTAAATGGTCCAGCAACAATTTTAACTTTATTACCTACTGTAAGTTCAGTTTCAACATCAATTCTACTAATACCCATATTGCCTAATATCTTATCTACTTCATATGGTTGTAATGGAGTTGGTTTAGCTCCTTTACCACTTGATCCAATAAAGCCTGTAACACCTGGAGTATTACGAACCACATACCAAGCTTCATCTGTCATTACCATTTCGACTAAAATATAACCAGGAAACATTTTTTTGACTTTTTCTTTAGTTACCCCATCTTTTACTTCAACAACTTTTTCTTCTGGTATAACAACTCTAAAGATATAATCTTGCATATCCATAGATTCAGCTCGCATTTCAAGTTTTTCTTTAACCTTATTTTCATGTCCTGAATAAGTATTTACTACATACCATTGTTTTTCCATACAGCACTCCTTAATTAAATAATGTTTGAATTAATGCAAAAATAATATCTATTGCATAAAAGAATAAAGAACAAAAGACTACAAATACAATTGTTGCAATGGAATATTTAATCATATTATCTTTTGAAGTCCAATGAACTTTGTGAAATTCACTTTTTACACCATGACAAAATATTCTAAATCTTACCCATAGACTTTGTTTTTCTTTTTTTTCAACTTTTTTTGCTTTATTTTTCTTTTTTTGTACATCCGCCATTTTATTCACCTATCCATAATTTAATTCAAAATAAAAACACAATCAAGTGCTTACATCTATAAAATAGCATATCAGCCCTTAATTGTCAATAAATTTTTTCTACAATCATTTATTAAAATAAACTTAAAAGCAAAGCTAACAAACTTACTGCAATACCTGTAATCAAAATAATTGTAGGTATTATCAAATAATTGATAAAAGCCGTATCTTTTAAACCATTTATCTGTTTATATATATTATCATTTATTTTATCATTATCTAAAGGTTCATCTTTAAAGCCCAAACCATTACTTTTAACTAATTGTTTACTACTATTTTTACCTTCACTGCCAGCTACTTCTCTTTCTAAACTTTCCAAATCTTTTTTCTTCTTTTCAGCTAAATACTCTGAATAATAAACACCTGCTCCTCTTTGAATAACACCTCGATAATAAGGAACGTCTCCCTGTGGTAAATTTTTAGCAAATTCTTCAAAATTTTCTTTTAAAAAGTCTTCCTTTAAATAACGTAATAAATTAGTATATAAACCAATTTGCAAACAAGCAGAATGAAATATATCTTCTTTTTTTAATCTTTCTTGTATGGAAAAATCTTGTGGCATTTCTAACAAAGTATTAAATTTTATTTGCTTAGGTGAATTATTTAAAATTTGTATTTCCAAAGGACTAAATGATTTTACACAATAACCATGCTTATGAACATACTTCATCGCTATATCCATATTTAAGAATACTTCTTCCATTTGTTCATCACTAATATGTCCAAGTTCTCCTTCTCTTCCAGTCCAGTCATATAAGTTTGTTTCTACGTCATTATCATTATTATTTGAAAAATTTACTATCTTCGCCATTATACCACCTATTATAATTTTACTCTAAAAGTAGAAAAAAAACAATTTATTAAATTACCTTTTGCAAATTATCGTGTAAAATTTTTTTTATTTTGGCTAAACGTGATTGTACGGTACTTACTGGAATATCCAATAGACAAGCTATTTCTTTATAAGTAAATCCATTAAAACGCAATTCAAAAACTGTGCTAAATTTATAATCTAATGAATATTTTAATTTCACAAACTCTTCTTCAATAGACTTATCCATATAATCAAAACTTGCATAATCTTTCACATTATGTAAAATTTCTTCATTATGCAAACTTCTACTTAAAATAGTATGTTTTTCAACTTTCAAATTTCTAACAAAAGAAAGCAAATGCTTATTAATAACATTAGGTGCATACGTATAAAATAAAACATTTTTCTTTTCATCATAAGTTAAAATTGCTCTATTAAAAGCAATTAATCCTTCTTGAACATAATCATCAAAATCAGCTCCTAAATCTTTGTTAATCAAATAAAATTTAGAAGCTATCTTTTTTATAATAGGAAAATATTTTTCAAACATAATATCCCTTGCATCATCACTATTTTCTCTAATCATATATAACACTTCATAATCATTAACATTTTTATAATTCATTATACCCTACTTTCTATTTCGGATTATTTCATAAATCATTATTCCTGTCGCAACTGAAGCATTTAAACTGTTGGTTTTGCCATACATAGGTATTTTAGCTAGAAAATCACAATTTTTTTCGACAATTTTGGAAATACCTTTTCCCTCATTTCCAACTACTAAAACTATTTTTCCATCATAGTTAATATTCCTATAATCAATACTTTTTTCAGCCAAAGTAGTACCAATTATCCAAAACCCATTAGCTTTTAGTTCATTAATAGTATTTACTAAATTAGTAACAGAAACAATATGGACATTTTCCAGTGTTCCAACACTTGTTTTCATAACTGTGGCATTTATTCCTACTTGTCTATCTTTTGGAATAATTATAGCGTTTATGCCACCAGCTTCACAAGTTCTAATAATAGCTCCAACATTATGTGGATCCTCTAAATGATCTAAAATAACTATTATTTTCTCATTTATAATGTCTTCAACTTTATAATATTTATAATCCGGAATAGTTAGTATTATACCTTGATGAAGTCCATCTACCAAATGATCAATTTCTTTTTTTGACTTATATATAAACGGCAAATTATTTTTTTCTATTAATGAAATTATTAAATTGTCATCAAAACCATTCTGCAAAATTATTTTTTCAACTTTTTTACCATTTTGTAAAATTTCTTTCGCAACATTTCTTCCATAAACTAACATATCTTTACTTTAAGATGAACTTCATTATTTCATCTAACCTTTCATCATTTTTTATAAACTCTAAATACCCTACTAAACATTCAAGACCCGTAGCATATTTATAGGTTATAATATCACAGTTTTTTGGATGAGAAGTAGTTTTATAATTTCTTGCTCTTTTAATTAAATTTAATTCTTCTTCCGTAAAAAAATCATTATCAAGCATTTCTTTTAAATAACTAGCTTGACTCTTAGCACTAACATACTTAATTGCTTCTTTTTGCAATTTATCAACAGTACCTATACCCTTTAAAATTAAATATTTTCTTACATAATTTTCATATACAGTATCACCTAAATAAGCTAATACTAATACATTTATTCCTTTAACATCCATATATAAATCACTCCTAAAGAAAAAGCATTTAAATGCTTTTATATAATTTCATAAGTTGTTCCTTCTGCATTATCAATCAGTTTTATTCCTTTTGCCAAAAGTTCATCACGTATGGTATCAGCTTTGACAAAATCTTTCTTCGCTTTAGCTTCTTTTCTTTCTTCTATTTTTTCCAAAATTTCTTTCTCAGCAATCTTAGCCACTTGCTGCTCTGGTTTTTGACACAAATCTAATGATAACACTTTATCAAAATCTTTTATTAATTCAAATTTAGTGGCATCATTTAAATCATCAGCTTTTAAAACATCAAAAAGAATTGTTATCATCATTGAAGTATTAATGTCATTTTCAAAACTTTCTTTAAATTTATCAATAAAATTAAACATTTTCTCTTGATCAACATCACCGTCTCTATCTAAAGAAGCAATTTTATTTCTTAATTTTTTCAAAGCTCTTTTAGCAATATCCAAAGATTCATAAGAAAAAACAAGTGAATTTCTATAATGGCTATTAAGACAAAAATAACGATAATCAAGTGGACTATAACCTTTTTCCATTAACAAAGATAATGTTAAAAACTCACCCTTAGACTTACTCATTTTACCACTTTTATCATTTAAATGAGCTCCATGACACCAATATTTGCACCACTTATGTCCTAAAAAAGCTTCACTTTGAGCAATCTCATTTGTATGATGAGGAAAAATATTGTCAACACCACCACAATGGATATCTAAATACTCACCCAAAGTTTCATAGGAAATTCCTGAACATTCAATATGCCAACCTGGATAACCAACTCCCCAAGGAGAATCCCACTTTAATATTTGGTTTTCAAACTTGGAAACTGTAAACCACAACACAAAATCAGCCGGATTTTTTTTCGCACTGTCTTCTTCAACTGTATCTCTAACTCCGATTTTTAACTCATCAGGATTTTTACCAGACAATCTGTAATAATCATTAGCCTTACTTATATCAAAATATACATTTCCATTAGATATGTAAGCATAATTATTCTCAAGCATTTTTTCTATCATTTTTATATATGTAGGAATATAATCACTAGCCTTAGCAATAATCTTAGGAATTTCCATGTTTAATTTACGCATATCATCAAGAAATGCCTCAGTATAAAAATTAGCTATTTCATAAACATCTTTGCCTTCTCTTTTTGCCCCTTCTAGCATTTTGTCTTTACCTGTATCACTATCACTAGTTAAATGTCCAACGTCTGTTATATTCATTGCTCGTTTTACATCATATCCTATATATTCTAACCCTTTTTGTAAAACATCTTCAAATATATAAGTACGTAAATTACCAATATGTGCATAATTATAAACTGTTGGTCCACATGTATAGATTTTAACTTTTCCCTCTTCAAAAGGAATAAATTCTTCTATTTGCTTACTTAATGTATTATAAAGTTTCATTAACAACCACCTACTAGTAGTATATCAAAAAAAATGAAAAAAGACACTATCTAAATATGTGCCTATTCATTAGCAAAACAGAAATTAATTTAAATCAAAATTAAAAATTACAACCTAAAATGCAAATCTTTAACATAAATTAAAACTTAAACAACTCTAATTTATAAAATTAAATTATTTTGAAGTTGAAACATACATATTTTTTAATTCTTCATCAACAATTTTTTCAACTTTTCGGGCTCCATATTCTTTATAATCACACCTATTTATTATTTTATTAACAATATCTGTGGATAAAACTTTGTTTAAATTTTTTCTTTCCACAATATCTGTTAATTTATTAACAATTATTTTACGAATATCTTCTTCATTTAAACTACTAAATTGTACCACTTCACTTATTCTATTAAAAAGTTCTATCCCTAAAAAAGATTTTATTCTATCAAAAACCAGATTTTCATTTTCATTAAAGCCTATACTTTTAGTATCCATTCCTAAATTTGAAGTCATAAAAATAATTACATGAGAAAAATCAATTTTCTCACCAGTTGTACTAGTCATAAAACCTTCATCAAATACTTGCAAAAATAATTTCAAAACATTACTACTAGCTTTCTCTATTTCATCTAATAGCATAATAGCATATGGTCTTCTCTTAATTGTATCAAGAACAGTTTCTTTACTATCAAAACCAATATATCCAGGAGGAGAACCAATAATTTTACTTATACTATGTCCTTCTTTATACTCGCTCATATCTAGTCTAACAAAAGCTTCATCATTATAAAGAACTTTGGACATCTCTTTTACCAAAAATGTTTTTCCTAAACCACTTTTACCAACCAATAATATTGACAAAGGCTTTTTTTTAGGAAACAATGATTGATTTTCCATAACCATAACTATTTTTTCAATAGCCAAATTCTGGCCTATCACCTTTTTTTCTAGAGTTTGCGACAACTTTTTATAATTCAAATTATCTAACATCTTAACTGGTATATTTGTTTTTTCAAACAACACATCATATAAAACATTCATTGAAACTTTCTTCTTTTTATTTTTATTATCATTATATATTAGTTCAGTAAATTCATTTTCTAACTCTTTTTCTTCATCTTTCAACTTTATTGCTAATTTATAATCATGATTTATAATAGCCGTATTCTTTAATCCCTTAACTTTATTTAAATTTATATTAGTATCTTTTATTTTTTTATCCAATTTTGTATCTTTTAAAGCTGTTTTAGAGCACACCTCATCTAAAACATCAATTGCTTTATCTGGTTGTCTGCCAAAACCTACATATAAATTTGTATATTCAATAATTTTATCAATTAACATATCACTTATTAAAACATTATGAAACTTTTCATAAATTGGTTTTAAATGTAATAAAATATTTTTTGTTTCTTCTAAATTAGGTTCCTTAATATAAATTTTTTGAAATCTTCTATCAAGAGCTTTATCGTTTTCTATATTTTGCTTATATTCTTTTTCTGTTGTTGCTCCAATTATTTTTAATTTTCCTCTAGCTAAATATGGTTTAATTAAATTAGACGCATCAATTGCCCCTTCAGCACCGCCCGCACCAACTAAAGTATGAACTTCATCTATAAATAAAATAACATCTTCTTTTTCCTCTATTTCGGCAATAATTTTATTAATTCTTTCTTCAAATTCACCCCGATACTTTGTACCAGCAATTAAAGACGCCATAGAAACACTATAAATTCTTTTTCCTAATAATTTATTTGGTACACACCCAAGAGCAATCTTTCTTGCCAACTCTTCTACTAAAGCAGTTTTTCCTACACCTGCTTCACCTATTAATAAAGGATTATTTTTATTCTTTCGAAGTAAAATTTCAATTATTCGATTTATTTCTTTATCTCTGCCTATTACACTTTCATCATTTTTTAAACATACTTTATTTAAATTAATTGCAAACTCATCTAAAAATAAATGTTCTATTCTATCACTTGCTTTATACTTAAAATCCTTAGAAAATTTTTCATATAAGTAATCAATATCTATGTTCATTCCCATAAGAATTCTATTCGCCACACCCTCGCCTTCTTCTAACAAAGAAATAAATAAATTATAGGTGCTTATACTTGTATCTTCACTTTTATTATAAATAGTAGCATTGGCGATAACCCTTTTTAACAAAGGTGTAAATAAAAACCAATCATTGCTCGTTTTACCTATACCTACTACTTTAATAAGTTCATTTCTAAAAGAGTTATAATCTATTTTATATTCATTAAGAATTTTAGTAATTTCTAGTTTCTCATTTTTTAATATTGCTAATAATAAATGTTCTGTTCCTACATAAGGATGTTTTAATTCTTGCATTTCTTTTTTAGCCATAATTAAAACTTTTTGAGCATCTGCATCAAATTTATAAAACATAATCTTACCATCTCCTACTTATAATTTTAAAACTTAAAATATTTACTAAGCAAGAAAAGTCATACCCAAAAAAAAGACAAAATAATTCTAAAAATTAAGGCACACAAAAAGAAACCTTTAAAAGGCTTCTTGAAATTATTTTATTATATTAATGCTAAAATTATGAATAGAATTAACAATACAGCTAAAAATTCTAACAAGAATTTCCAAGCATTCTTTAACCATTCTTTATAGCTAACTTTTAAGTATGAAAGAACAGTCATAAGAACTACACTTGTAGGTGCAATTAACATAGTAAATCCATATAATGATTGGAACATAACACCAACAATTGTATAATTATCAGAATTAGTTACCACACTCATATAATATGGTAAAACACTTGAAAAAGCATATGAAGAATCAGCATTAAATAAGCTACTTAGCATTGCAACTAATGAAGTAGTGGCAATATTAAATCCTTTTGAAAAACCTAATATAGTTTTATAAATAACCAATTGGAATGGATGATATGTTACAGTAACTAGTATTGTATAAATTAATAACACTACGAAAGCAGGACCTATTGCTTTTTTAGCACCATTAGCAAATCCATCAAAAATATCATTAATCTTAACTTTATAAATTAAAGCAAATATCAATACCAAAATTCCTAAAGGCAAAATCATGTCTGTAATTGACCATTCACCAAAAGCATTTACTGTTCCTAATAATTTAGCAAATATAGGGAACCCAAATAATTCAAATTTTTGAGCATTATCTGTTAATTCTGTAAAGAATTTAACCCCAAAGCCATATTCTCCCCAAGGGATAAAGGCAAGAACTAGTAAAATGAATAGTAATAAAAATCCTACTACAAATGGCCATACTTTATGCTTTTTATTTACTACCGTAGGTACATAGCCTTCTGTCTCATCTAAAGACACACTCTCTTTAACAACAATAATGTCATCATCTTTTAAAGCTGCTTTATTATTATTTTTAGAAGTTTTACCCTTCTTTGTAGAGCTCTTTGTCTTTGAAGTTTTAGCTGCTTTAGAAGTTTCTACTTTCTTTCCATTACCTTTTTTTGAAACTTCAATTACTTCTTCTTCTACTTCTACTTTTTTAATAGATTTCTTTTCCAACTTACCACCTTTTTTAGTTTTATCTTTCTTAATATACATAAATACATTAAACATTAAAAGAATTAAACCTAAAACTAAAATAACAAATCTTATTCCTATTTCAAAATCTAAATCTAATGATAAAGATGATAATATTAAAGAAATATTATTATAAGCGTATGTTGTACCAGCAAGACCAACACAAATTGAACCAACTGTTGTTAGTGCTGCCACTACTTTATCATAACCCATTAACAAGATTAGTGAAACAACAAATGGTACAAAAACAGCTAAACCAATTTGTAAACCACAAATTGAAGTTAATACAGCAAATAAAATCATAATTACTGCAAGAACAACTTTTTCTTTACCAGAAACTTTTTTTACTAACCTATCTAAAAAGCTACGATAAGCTGGAATTTTATATAAAATTCCATAAAAACCACCAACTAGAACTAAGAATAATCCAATATATCCAAAATATGAAAGTGAAGCTAATGGATAACTGAATAAATCAAATAGTCCCATTTGAACGCGTCCTTGTTCTGCATACTCACCTGAAAATACAGCAGCTGGAAAAATCCAAGTAAGTAACATAAATAACAATAAAGTTATAAGAACGACTTTAATTACACTATGTTTCTTCATAATTAACCTCCCACTATAATTATATCTTTTTCAAAATTAATTGACAAGTATTTACCAATTTTTTTTGTGAAATTTTTGTGTTACAAAAAAAGCACTTATTATAAGCACTTTTATTTATCATTTGGTTTCATCAATGGGAATAAAACAACATCTTTTATATTTTGTGAATTTGTAAGTAATTGAATTATTCTATCAATTCCCATACCCCAACCACTTATTGGTGGCATCCCACATTCCATAGCCATAATGTAATCATTATCCATAGGCATAGCTTCTTCATCACCATTTGCCTTTAAATTAGCTTGTTCTTCCAAACGACGCATTTGTTCTTGAGGATCAACCAATTCTGAATAAGCATTTATAATTTCTGCACCATTAATAATTAATTGGAAACGATCTGTTATTTCTTTATTTTCATCGTTAGCTCTAGCTAGCGGACTCAAACTAATAGGATGTTCTGTTAAAAAAGTTGGTTTTACCAAATTACTTCTTGCTACTTTTTTATACAACTGATCTACTAAATTACCATAGCCAAGACTTTCAAGTGGAACTTCACTATCAATTTCAATTTTTTCTTCTAATATTTTAGCAAGTAAATTTTCTTTAGTATTATATTCATTAATATCTATGTTACTATATTTTAAAATTAAATCTCTAAAACTAATTACTTCCCATTCTCCACCTAAATCTATTTCTTTATCCATTATATTAATAACCAAAGTACCAAAAAGTTTTTGAATAATACTTTGTAGCATTTCACGTAAAAATTTCATGTTATCTTTATAATTATAGTAAGCACAATAACCTTCAATCATAGTAAAATCCTGAAGATGTTGTTGATCTATTCCTTCATTTCTAAAACATCTAGCTATTTCAAAAACTTTAACAAAACCACCAACAATTGCCCTTTTCAAATAAGTTTCTGGAGCTATTCTTAAATACAAATCTATATCAAGAGCATTATGATGTGTTATAAATGGCTTCGCCGTAGCGCCACTTGCTTTATTATTTAAAATAGGCGTCTCAATCTCAATATAACCAGCTTCATCCAAATAATTTCTAAGTTCTTTTATAAATTTGCTTCTTAATAAAAATTTTTTCTTTGACTCATCACTAGTTATTAAATCTAAATATCTTTCACGATAAATGGCTTCAACATCTAAAACACCATGAAATTTTTCTGGTAAAGGTCTCAAAGCTTTACCCAAAAACTTTATTGCTGAAGCCCTAATTGTCTTTTCTCCAGTATGAGTTGTGAATACTTCTCCTTCAACACCAATAAAATCGCCCAAATCATAGTTAGCTTTAAATTCATTATAAGCTTCTTCACCAATCATATCTAATTTTACTGAAATTTGAATTTTACCAGTAATATCCCCAATAGTTAAAAAACTCATCTTACCCATTTTACGCATTAAAATAATTCTTCCTGCAACTTTGACACCACTTATTCCATCTTCCAAATTACAAGCATCTTTTAATTCATAATTAACTTCATATCTATCAGGATAACATTCTTTTATATTTTTTAACTTTTCTCTTCTTACTATCTCTTGCTCGCTAAGTTCTCTCATATGTACTCCTCTTCTTTTTATAATTTAATAACACTTGTATGGGCAACAACATCATGAATACCTTTTCCTTTTTTACCCCACATAATCATAAATGCTGAAATTAAAAGTATAGCATATTGGAGCATTTCAAATGTTGCTACTCCATAGAAATAAACTGTTTTACTAGCAAATAACATAAAACAGAATGATATTATTTCTAATAAAATTGAATTTACAATTAATGATCTAAATATCATTTGATTCATAGTCAAACTTTCTTTATCAGATACAATTTTTATCTTTAATAATTTTTTGCCAAGTGTCTGACCATTATTATATAATTGAAAAACGACAAAATATAAAATTTCACACACCAAAGTAACTAGTGTAACTACCCCATTACTTTTAGCTGACTGATAAGTTAACGAAGCCATTTCTGTTGCATAAGTTTCTATACTAATTTCAGCTTTAGAATACTTTTCAATTACTTCTAATGATTCATCACTTAATTTTTCAGCTTTGTCATTATCTAAAAATGGAAATACTAGCACTGATGAAATAATTGAAACTAAAAAAACATCTACTATAAAAGCCACAAAACGCTGTAAAAATGTTGCACTGCCATTAATAGCTATTTCTTTTTTCTCGTCATTTTTTTCTAATTCTTCCTTTGCTTCTGTTTGAATGATTTCTTCTTGATTTTCCTCTTTTAATAACTCTTCCTTAATAACTGATTTTTCTTCTTTTTTTGTTTCTTTTTTTACACTATTTCTTGCACTACTTGCTTTCTTCTTAGCAACAGCTACTTTACTACTTGTTTTAGTTGTAGTACTTTTTGTTTTTCTAGGTTTTTTTTGTTCTTCTTCGCTATTCATAATTCTCCTCCTCAAATTCATTTAATATTTTGATTATATCACGAATATTAGAAGTTTGATAGACTCTATTTTTAATTATTTTGGCAAAATTCATTCCTTTAAAATACCAAGCTATATGATTTCTTATTTCTAACATAGCTAATCTTTCTCCTTTAAACTTAACTAAATATTCTAAATGTCTTTTTAAAGTTTCTATTCTTTCTTTAAGAGTTACATCAACCAAAGGCTTTCCTTTTAGATAATTCAAACTATTTTTAATAAGCCAAGGATTACCTAAAAGGCCTCTACCTATCATAACTGCATCACAACCTGTTTCGGTAAGCATTCTTTTTACATCTTCGCAAGTTTTTACATCACCATTACCAATAACAGGAATTTTTACATTTTCTTTAACTTGTTTAATTATATTCCAATCAGCTTTTCCACTATAACCCTGAGTCCTAGTTCTAGGATGAACACTTATAGCTTTAGCTCCAGCTTTTTCTATCGTCTTAGCAACTTCCACAGCATTAATATTATCAAAATCCCAACCACTTCTTATTTTCACAGTTACTGCAACATCAACACTATCAACAACACTTTTAACAATTGAAAAAACTTTATTGATATCTTTTAATAAACTTGAACCAGCTTGTGATTTTATCGCAACTTTTGGCACAGGACATCCCATATTAATATCAATTATTTTTATGTCAAATTTATCGACCAATATTTTAGCTGCCCGACCCATTACTTCTGGATTACCTCCAAATATTTGAACAGCTACTGGTATTCTTAAAGTATCAATTCCCTCTAACATATCAAATGTCTTTTTATTATTCCTAATAATAGCTTCACTACTTATTAACTCTGTAATAGCAAAACCAACACCCATTTCCTCACATATTTTCATATAAGCTGGATTTGAAATACCTGCCATAGGGGCCATTACAATATTATTCTTAATTTCAATATTTCCTATTTTAAACGCCATACGTATCACCTAAAAAAAAAGATTTATTTTTTCTTTTTTAACAAATCTCTTATTTCTTCTAATAAAACAACTTCTTCACTCTTTTTAGCTTCTTCTACTACTTCTTCATGTTTCTTTAATTTATCAAATAGCCTAACCATAACAAATATACATAAAGATATAATCAAGAAATCAATAATAGACTGAATAAATTTGCCATAAGCAATAGTTGCATTAGATATTTTGAAACTTAAATCAGAAAAATTAAGACCACCTAGTAAAACTCCAATAGCTGGTGTAAGCATATCATTAACTAAGCTAGTAACTATTTTACCAAAAGCACCACCAGCAATAACACCGACAGCCATATCTACTACGTTACCACGTGAAATAAATTCTTTAAATGCATTAGCTTCATTTTTTAACTTTCCCAATTCTTTTTTACCTAATTCTTTATCAATTTTTTTAGCCATACTTCCCTCCTTGGCATATATTATAAGTTTTTTCTTTAAAAAAGCAAGCAAAATTATTTAAGTTTATATAATTTCATAATACTTAAAAAACAATTCACTTTCCTACTTTTTTCTATTTTCACTTTTTAATTCTACTTTGACATTATCTTCTCTTAACATTTCAGCAGCCATTATTCTTTGCATATTCTCCTCATAAGATGTTACTTGTGATAAATAGGCTTCTAATAAATCTGGATTAGCTAATTGTCTAGTAATTTCTTCTTCACTTAGACCAACTTCCTTTAAATACATTTTTACTTTTGTTATTTGATTATCTCTCATATCAATTATCCTCCTATTTCACTACTAAGTATAAGCTAAATAAAATATTCGTGCAAGAAAAAATCACTTAAAAGCATTAAAAAAGAATTAAATTTAAACATCTAATTCTTTCAATAACTCCGCCTTGGTCATCTTAGAATAATTTTTAACACCCTTCTTTTTAGCAATTTCCTTTAATTTCGTAATTGATAATGCTTCTAAATTACTTTCATCTTCTTCAGGCATACATCCATTTTCAACTAAATAATCAATCTGTTCTTTAGTTAAAGTTTCATATTCTAATAAACTATCAGCTATTAATTTTAACAAATCTGTATTCTTTTTAATAATTTCTGTTGCTTTTTTATGACAATTATCTATTATCTTACGCATTTCCATATCTATTTCATTAGCAACTTCATTTGAAAAATGTTGTGATTTATTATAATCTCTTCCTAGGAAAACACTTCCAGCTTGTTGTTCAAATTGAAGTGGTCCTAAATCACTCATTCCATATTCAGTAACCATTGCTCGTGCTATCTTAGTAGCTTTTTCAAAATCATTATGAGCACCCGTCGTAATTTCTCCAAAAACAACTTCCTCTGCTGTTCTACCACCAAGTAAACCTGTAATTTCCTCCAATAAATCCGTCTTAGTAGAGCATAGCTTTTCTTCACTTGGAACCATCATATTATAACCACCAGCAGAACCTCTTGGAATAATAGTTACTTTTTGGACGTCGCTAGCATTTTTTAATTTTAACCCAATAACAGCATGTCCAGCTTCATGATAAGCAACCAATTTTCTATCATTTTCACTATATTTATGGGAAGTTTTAGCAGGTCCCATCAATACTCTATCAGTAGCCTCATCTATTTCACTCATTGTTATAACATCTTTATTTCTTCTAACAGCAAGTAATGCTGCTTCATTCAATAAATTTTCCAAATCAGCTCCACTAAATCCCGGTGTTCTTTTAGCCAAATTTTCTAATGTTATACCTTCAGCCAAAGTTTTATTCTTAGCATGAACTGCTAAAATTTCCTCTCTACCTCTAACATCTGGCAAATTAACTGTAACTTGTCTATCAAATCGACCTGGACGAAGTAAAGCCGGATCCAAAACATCTGGTCTATTAGTTGCAGCAATTATAATAATTCCCTCATTTGCACCAAAACCATCCATTTCAGTAAGTAACTGATTAAGTGTTTGCTCACGTTCATCGTGGCCACCACCTAAACCAGTACCTCTTTGCCTACCAACAGCGTCGATTTCATCAATAAATATTAAACAAGGTGCATTCCTTTTGGCTTGTTGAAACATATCTCTAACACGACTAGCACCAACACCAACAAATAATTCAACAAAATCAGAACCACTTATAAAGTAAAAAGGAACATCAGCTTCTCCAGCAACGGCTTTAGCAAGTAAAGTTTTACCAGTTCCTGGAGGACCAAACAATAACACACCTTTAGGAATTCTTGCACCTAATTTTTGAAATCTCTTTGGATTTTTTAAAAAGTCAATTAATTCTTTTACTTCTTCTTTTTCTTCTTTTAAACCTGCAACATCTGCAAAAGTTACTTTATTTTTATCACTGTTTAGCTTAGCTTTACTCTTACCAAAATCCATCGAACTTTTATTACCGGCTAACTGCTTATTAAAAAACCAAAAAGCAATAACTACAAGCAATACAAACGGCAAGACATTCATAATAATTAGCCAAAATGAAGAAGATTCAGGATCTGCTTTAGAAGTAAACTTAAAATCTTGTGAATCGCTAGCATCAACAATTCTTTTCATAACTTCTTCACTTAAAGGAAGTCTAGCTGTAAAATATTGATTTTTCTTATAATTTTTTAACTTACCAGTAACTTCGTAAGTATAAGCACTACCCCTCGTAACTATTTCTAACTCTGTAATTTTTTCATCTTCTAATTTTTCATTAAACTCATCATATGTTAAAACTTCCACATCATTATTTAAAACATTAAAAGTATAGTACACTCCGAGCATTATAATAGCTAAAAATAAATACGGAAGTAAACCTTTTTTTATATTTTTCTTATCTATTCCATTGTTCATAATTGTCCTCCTCACTCATATTTCAATACTATATCATAACTATCATTTTTCTTTTTGTCAAATTTTGATTTTTTTATTCCCGGGATCCAAACTATCTCTCCTTTAGAATCTACTACTATTGGCCACATATCCCTTTTTTCTAATGGTATTTTCTTATCAATAAATATATCTTTAACTTTTTTAGAACCATTCAACCCTTTAACTTTTATCTTATCACCAAATTTTCTTGATCGAACTATTAGAGGTAAACTTATTTCTTCACTATTCAATCTACATACATTATTACTATTATCGTCTGTATCTACTATCTTTTCAACTATCTTATTATTTGGTAATAAACAACAAGTTTCTAGTTCTATCTCATAACTAGTTATTTCTGATGTATCACGTTTTAATTCTAACATATTATACATCTTTCTCGCAATAACTTCGTTTGGCAAATTAACATAACTATTAGCTTTCTTACTATTAATTAAATCAAATATTAAGTCAATGTGTTTATCGTTAACCAATATTAAATCGTCTTGATAAAAATCATTTAAAAAATAATAAATTATTTCTTTTTGAATAAATTCTTCTTCCAATAAAAATTTATCTAGTAAAATTTTATTATCATCAAGTACCCTATTTAATGCCTTATCTCTTTCTTTTTCAATAAATTTATATGCATTATGCAAGTTATTACTAAATTTTAGAAATTTTAAATGCACATTTGCCTCCTCTTCTTTCAAAAAAGGAAGAACATATTTTCTGTATCTATTTCTAGTATATTTATCTTTACTATTAGAACTATCTATGAAATACTTAACATTATTTTCTTTATCATATTCCAATAATTCCTCCTTAGTAAATCTTATTAAAGGTCTTACTATTTTATAATCATCCATATCAACTATTTCTCTAAAACCACTATAACCATTTAAATTAGAACCTCTAACTAGGCGCATTAAAATAGTTTCAACCAAATCATCACCATGATGAGCTGTCATCAAATAATTAGCGTCATATTTATGAACCAACATATCAAAGAAATTATATCGAATATTACGAGCTTCATTATGAAAATTATCATCACCATATTCTTCAATAAGCATTTTTTCAAAAATTACGTTATTTTTTTGACAATAGTCTTTTAAAAATTCTTCTTCTATAAAGCTTTCTTTTCGTACATTATGATTAACATGTGCTACTATTAAAGATAATTGATATTTTTCCCTTATTTTTAATAACATATCTAGAAGGGCCATCGAATCTGGTCCTGTTGAACATCCAATAATTATCGTATCATTTTTAGAAAAGCAAAAATATTCATCAATTTTAATCATAGACTCTCCACCTTTTTCTAAATCTAACTCACTATAAAAAAAAGAATAACAAATATATTATTCTTCAGGGATTTTTAAAATATATTCTCCATCTTTTGAATAAAAATATTTTTCTCTTGCATACCTAGCAATATAATCAGGATCTTGTAGCTTATCTGCATCAACTCTCAATCGTTCTTCTTCTTCCTTCAAATCAATCAACTTTTTTTCTAAAGATTTTTTTTCTTGATATTTATCAAATATTTCTACCCAATATTTACCAATAGTAAAAGTCATGACTACAATTATTGTTAATGAACTAAGTCCCAATAATAAAAAACGTCTTTTCTTTAATACTTTACTTTTTTTAGCCACAATCTTTCACCCACTTTTTCAAGATATATTATACTAAAAAAAGTAACTTTTTTGAATATTTATTATAATAATTTACAATATATTTACATTATTTTTTTCTCCTTTTTTTAACTAAAAAAAATATATAAAATCCTAACAAAAATAAAAACAAAAAATAGTAATGTAATACAGCCTCATTTATCTCTTTCAATATAAAAAAGTATGATAGACCTATTACAGTAAAAAATAGAAAATTGCAAATTACTTTTCTTTTTCTACTACCTAAAAATAAATATCTATAATTCAAATTAACTAAAAAAGCGAAGAAAATACCAAAAACAAAAGAAAAAAGCATACTACTAATTTGAATTTTTAAATCCATTATTTAAATAATCTATTTAGTATACTTTCTTCCTTATTTTTTTTAGCATTTTCATCCATGTAATTAATTGAATTAACTAAACCTTTAATAGTTACATTTCCTTGTAACGTATCAAGTTTTATTAACTCCAAACCCTCACCTTTTACTATTAAGTAACCCATTATAGTTTCTAAAATAAATTGTGAATTATCAAAATTGTCAATTTTTTTAACGCCTGTAATAACTAAATTTTTTCTTTCTAGTAAACTTATACTATGATTATAACTACTTATATTATTTTCTTTATCCATAATGTCCTCCTAGAAAATAATATGAAAAAAAATTAAAATTTATTACTTAAATATGCTAATTTTTTGAAAAATGGCGCATTAAAAAACTACCATATGGTAGTTAAAAATTATTCTTCCTCTTCTTCAGGTACATCTTCTGCTTTTTCATAAGCCTCTAAAATAGCATCTTCAAACATAGAACGAACTTCAGGATTAATAGGATGAGCTATATCACGATAACCTCCAGTAGCTGTTTTTCTACTAGGCATAGCGATAAATAAACCATTATCTCCCTCAATAATACGGATATCATGAACTGCGAAACTATCATCAATTAAAACTGATGCTATTCCCTTCATACGAGATCCTTCTTTTTCAATTTTACGTACATTTACAGATGTAATCTTCATACGAATATTCCTCCCTTATAAAGTAATTGCACTTTATAACTACATTTTATAATAATAAGATAGAAAATGCAATAAATTTTTTATTAAATAATACAATGATTTCTTGCGAAAAAAATTTGTTTTAACTACTAACAAATAATTAGTTTTTTTACTATTAATTAAATTACTTTTATATTTAAAACACCTATTTTTTTCAAAATGAAAAAAGCTAAAAAATTTTTATAAAAATTCAATTTACTTATCTTTACCATTAATAAAGAATTCTTAAATTATCAATCAAAACATCACTATAACTAAAAGACCTAATTTTTTCATCTTGTTGTTTTATAATAAAGATAGCTGGATAAATATCTGTTATTATACCTTCAAACTCTTCTATTTGATTTCTAGCTCCTCTAAATCGAAAGTAATGGGTAGTACCTTTATTATCTTTAACTAATTGCTTTGCCATTCCTATTGTCATCTTGGATACCCCACATACATTGTTCCATTTGTAATTATGCCACCAATTCCATCACTACCATATTTTGTTTTTTCAATTAAGCTAATTAAATCTATACTCTGATTTCGATCAGACAAAGCTAAAGAAGTTGCTATAATAGCTGGATCGAGAGCGTGAATATTTATTCTTTTAGGACTTGAAGCAAAATTAGCTCCAGCTTTAATTAATTCCTCATAATTAGATTGACATGCTCCCGCGACAACGATTAATTTATCCTGACTTTTTTCATATTTTCTAACTTCCTTAATTGCCGAAATAAAATTACTCGTATTTTGATAATTATCTAAATTTTTTAGGTCATTCTTTTTAGCGTAATAAGCATCATGTCCCGTAATAACAACAATATCAGGGCGAAATTCTTTTATCAAATCTAGTATTTTAGAAGATATTTCCACTTCTGATAAAGTAAGACCATTCGCTTTTACTCCCATACTTTCATAAAAACTCATACATCTTTCTAAATATTCTTCGTCACCATCTATATGAAGTATTTTACCTGGTAAATAAAAGTATTTATTTCTATCCATATTTAGTCCACGTAAATTAGCTTCAATAATTTTCTTATCTTCTTTAGCCTCTTCTTCTTTTGAAATTACTAAATCATCAACATCACTATCGGCATATAGTCTTAAATCAACGCCTTTTAATAAAGCTATATTGCCATTTATTTCTATAATTTTAAACAAAATATCATGTTGATGAGATATTCTTGTAACCATATCACCTATTTTAAAATTCATCTCTTCATCTCCACTTAAGTTTATGAAAAGAAAAAAAGAATTAGACTAAAAACTTAATTCTTAAACAAATATTTTTCTATTAAAAATGTTTTCTGTTTTCTATTTTCTATTTTTTATTTCTTACTTTTTATCTTTTATCTTAACCTTGGATTTACATTTGTTATCATAATCTTTTAATATTTCTAAAGTTGTATTAGGAACTAATTGTGCTACCATTTTCCAATCATTATTCTCTAAAGCTTTTCGTACTTCTTTAGCACTGATTGCGGTACCGTCGATATCTTTAAATCGAGGAATTTCTATAACTTCTATTCCATACAAAGGCAAATTGTTTTTTAACTCTCTATTATAAGAAGCAGTCACAATATCAACTTTTTCTTCACCTACAAATCGCTTTTTTACATTTAAGGCTGGAGCAATATAATCAGTAAATATCTCTCTATCTAACGATAAATCTAGAGTAACTTCTGTTTTTTCCTCTCTATTAAAATATTCTGGAAAAATCATAGAAGAACCAAAAATTTTTCCACTTGGAATTACTATAACATTAGAAAAATCTTGACATCCATTTTGCACCATCTTAAATCTATCTTCAAACTTAAATATTGACTTATCATCCTGAACTACAATAACAAATAATTGTTTTACTTGCTTAGAAGCATAATCAATTAAATTATAATGACCATAAGTAAAAGGATTACAATTCATCAATATAGCACCATTAGGTCCAGATGATACATTTAATTTTTTGAGCATATTTAAATATTCATCAATATATTTATTATTTTCAAAAACTTTTCTTTTAACTTCTTTCTTTATAGGATAGGCTAAATTTTTATTATTTGGATTTCTAAGCAATAAATTATTTTCTATCTTACTATACATATATTCAGCTATATGAGAGTTAGCAATATGATTACAATGAGCAGGTTTATCTATAAAGTAATTATGCATATTTTTATCATTAAATACAGGTAATAAAGAAATAACATCACTATACCCTAGCTTTAATAGTTTTTCTCTTTCTTCTGCTGATATTGTAAATATTAACTTATCTCCATTTTTAACATTTACAGAATCAGCAATCCTAATCTGTTCAGGTAATTCCATTGCTCTTAAACCATAATTATTTACCGAGTAATCCATATTCTCTTCATTAATTTTTCTTTGCAAATAACTTGCAATTGTATGAGTATCATCAACTAAAGCACCGTATATCATACAAGGACCAAATAAATTTATATCAAACGTATAATCATAAATTTTATCCGTAGTATAACGAATACCATTAATACTTTTACAAAAATCATTATTTGAATCAGCCAATCGACAAATACCATTTTTAAGATAAGTTCCTGGGGATAAATTCTTTTTGTTTATATAATCTTTTGTAAATAAATCACCTAATACTGTTTCTAACAATTTTCTTACTTCTAAATCATCTTTATAATTACTTAAATAATATATATAATTTACTTTAGCAGCCATTCTTAATTTTTCTGAAAAAGATAAATTAGTTATTTGCTCTTTATCTGGAAATTCAAAAATAAATGTATCACAGTTCTTAC
Source organism: uncultured Bacilli bacterium (assembly GCA_947628635.1). Classification (GTDB taxonomy): domain Bacteria; phylum Bacillota_I; class Bacilli_A; order RF39; family UBA660; genus CANRGD01. Next base: position 22,834 of record CANRAX010000004.1, read on the forward strand.
ATTTTAAAAATTCATTTACAAAATAATAAATTTCAGCTTCATTACACAACTCATTAATTGATACATTTTTTGAAATATCAAGTTTTTCAAATCGAACTTTTTTAACAATCTCTTCCTTCAATTTCTTTGAGTTATTATCCGTATCAATTAATAATGAATTGGGCTGACTTAAAGCTTTAAAATAACTATCATATGAAGTCTCAAGTAAAATTGTATTAAACTTATTTCCATAAACATTAATATAATTATATAATTCCAAAGCCATTTTTCCCATTATGAAAACAGTTTCAGGATTTTGACTTCTTACATAATTAATTATTTTATCATTATTAGCATATAAAAATTTCCATCTTTCCAAATCAATAGAAGTATCCTTCCAATCACTAGAATTATTCTTTTTCTCTAGTTCCTTTTGATATTCAACCATTTCTTCTAGTGATAATTCTAAATTAGAACCCTTTAATAAATTGTTTAAAAATGATTGATAAGTAACAAAGTGTGTATCATCAAAAGTAACAATAGTTTCTTGATTATTTAAAAATAAATTTATCAATTTCATTTTTAAATTTTTTTCTTGTCTATTTACATAGCAAATCTTTTCTTTATTTATCATATTTACCCCCTAGTATAATCTTACTAAATTCTATTTATCAATAACAGAAATAATAAAGTTTACTATTTCCTCATCATATCCATATAATTCATGTTTTCCATCCTTTATTATAAATAATGTTAAATTGTTTTTGTTACAAAAATTTTCAATATCCTTACAAGCAACTGTTTTATCTAAAGTACCTTGTATAATTGATATATTATCAAATTTAGAATTTTTAATTTTTTTATCTCCGATTTTAAATTCATCATAGCTTTTTTTATAAATCTTAATATTATTATATAAAGGCATATATTTATTAGTATTGAAATAATCATCAGAAATACCAGTTTTTCTTTCCATTATTTCACAAAAATTTATTGCCGGACACATTAAAACAGTGTTTTTTACATCAGACTTCTTTTCTAAAAGTCTATTTAAAATTACAAATCCTCCAAAACTACAACCGAATAAAGTAATAGGAAGATTATATTGCTCTTTTACATAACTAATTACATCATTCAAATAATCAATACATTTGTTCAAAGTAAATAAAGAAAAATCAGTTTTATCTTCTCCATGTCCAGGAAAATCAAAAGCATAAATTCCAAAATTATTATCTAACAATTTATTATAAAATCTTACAGCCCAGTTTTTATTACTACCTAATCCATGACAATAAATAATTATCCCTTTTAAATCTTTTTTAGGTACAGCACTAAAAATTTTTATTTTGTTCTTTAAAGCACTATTTACCTTAACTCTTGTATCATTTTTGGCTATCTCAATTTTACTTTCATCCATAAACATACCTCCTTTATAATATTGGTAGTGTGCATAGTTTTAATGCAAACTACCCATTTTTTCTTTATTTATCAATATCTTTCTATATATTTTTTTAA
>CANRAX010000005.1 GCA_947628635.1 uncultured Bacilli bacterium
CCAGTTCTTTGATAATAATTATATCCAATATATGAAATAGCTTTTACCTTATCTGCTTTTACTATTATTAAAGGAGTTAAGCCATAGTCTTCATGAAATGTTTGCTCTTTAAATTTAAAGTTTTCTTTTAAAAAATAACTTCTTTTATAGGCATAACACCAAGCATTTTCAACAAAGTGATATTTACTAATTAAAGTGAAGGCCTCTTCACCTGTTTTATTAGAAAAAGGTATTTCATTATATTTTACTAAATTATAATTATTATCAACTGTTTGTATTTGAAATCTTACTACATCAGGATCATCTTGAAGAGCATTAGCTAATTCTTTTAATAAGTCTTTTTCAAAATAATCATCACTGTCTAAAAATAGTAAGTATTCACCTTTAGCTTCTTTTATACCTCTATTTCTAGCACTTGATAAGCCTTGATTTTTTTGTGAAATTATTTTATAAGGATATTTTTTGGCAATAGCTAAACTTTTATCTGTTGAGCCATCATTAACTATTATAACTTCATAATCAGTAAATGTTTGTTCTGAAACACTTTTTAAGGCTCTATCTATATAATTTTCTACGTTATAAACAGGAATGATTATACTAAACTTAACCATTTTACACCTCATCAAATATTTTTTCTAATTTTTTAATACGTAATTTCTGTATTTTATCAATATTAATATCCTTAAATTTTTTGTTACTTTTTAATATTTTTTTAACTTCTTTAACCATTCTTTTTTCATCTTTAGGAATAATATGAGCATAGTCTATTCCAAAATTTATGTTATCATCGCTTACATCTATCGTAGTAATATATATTTTTTTAAGAGCAATAGCTTCTAGGTACACTACTGGAAAGCCCTCATACTCAGATGTAAGTAATAAATAGTCAGCTTCCTTCATATATGGATAAGGATTTGATTTAGGTCCTAAGAAAAATACTTTATCCGTTAAACCTAACTCTTTAACTAAATCTTGATACATATTTTCATCTGGACCAGAACCAATTATCCACAATTCACAATTTATTTCTTTCATTAAATTAATCGCTCTTGTTAATCTTTTTTGTCCTTCATCAAGTCTGCCTACAAATACTAATAATTTTTTATCTTTAGGATGTTCTACTGTTATTTTTTCTAAACTATTTTCTTTTATTTTTTTAGTATCTATAAAATTATTAAATACTTTAACTCTATCTTTTAGATTAGGATAAAACTTTAAAAAAGAGCTAGCGGACTCATTTGATACAAAAATTATATGATTAAATTTATCTACTTTTCTACTGTCAAAAAATTCTCTAAATTCTTTTTCTTCATAAATATCGCCATAATTATTATGAACATATAAACAAGTATTACTTGAGGCAATTTTTACTAATTTATTAGAACTATAACTATATGTTGTGTAGCAGCAACTAAAATCATAATTTTGATAATTATATATTTCAAAAATTACTTTCCTTAAATAATTAACTACTTTTCTTACTAAAACAAAATTATTGGTACTAACTTTTACTTCTCTTAAAGTGACATTTTTATTTAATTCTCTTAAAAATTTACCCTTCTTTTCTTCTAAAACTAAAGTTACATTATATTTGTTATAATTAATATTATCAAGTAAAATTACTTGGGCTTTTTCAATACCGCCTATATCTAAATTAACATCAGCAAATAATAAATCCTTTTTCTTACGTTTACTAAGAGAAATTATTAAAAGTGAAGAAATAAAACTAACTGATGGTCCAGTAATAATATGACCTGTGAAAAAACTCAAAAAGATAATTAGAAAGAAACTTAAATAAAGCATATAATTTTGATAATTTATTTTTAAAGAATTTCTTAGAACTTTAAAAATAACATATAATACAATTCCAAAGAAAATTATAAAACCTACTATTCCATGAGAAAATAATATGTCAAAATAATCCATCTCAACCATCTTAGTTTTTACTTTATTTTTATAATATCCTATTCCAAATAATTTTTGGTAAATAGGAGCTTTTTCATAAAGTTTATGTTTTCTTGCTAAAAAAGTTAAACGCTGACTAAAGATAAAATGGTCAACTAATTTTTCATCCGTAAAAACATCTGTAATACTGTCTAAGCCTAAATAGTCTAAATGTGTTTTTATATTTTTATAAAAATTTGTTTTAGGTAAGATAAAAACTAAGGCTAAAGATGAGGTAATAACAATAACTAAGGATATTAATATAACTTTATAAGATTTTTCTTTGAAACTTTTTATCCAAAGATAAAGTAAAGAGAAAAATATTGTTATTGTAAAAGCAAGTAAAGGCGTTTTTGTTCCTATCATTAAGATAACGGCTAAGTAAATAAGAATTGTTATTATAGAAAATATATTTTTCTTTTTTAGTAAAATTATAAACATAAGTGGTGTTAATAAAGAAAGAATTCCACTTATTTCATTAGCTGAATTATAAAAACCTAGTGTTCCTGCTTTAGTAATTTCATATGTTTTATAACCAGCATTAAAAAGTAGAGGAATAAAAATACATATCAAATAAAGGAATAAAGTCGTAAAAAAAGTCATTTTACTAATTTTTATATCATCTTTTAAAGAATATAATGTTACAAGTATAATAGGAAAATAAAATACTTTTATAAGTTCTTGTAACTCTTTCAAAAAATTAGTAGGATAAAATATCTTACCTATTAGAAATAAAATGCAATAAAAGCCGATTAATAAATACGGTAGAAGAAGTTTTTTCTTTTTATAAATAATAAGTGCAATGAATATAATAGACAACATAAATAATACTTTTAATACAATACCTAATGTTAAATTACTATTTAATAAATGAATATTAAGTCCAGTAATTAAATCCAAAAAAGGTTGAAAAAGTAAAAAGCTTGCTACAAAGATATTTATATTTTTTTTAATTTTATCCATTACCTACATCCCTCTTCTCTTAATTCTCTATTTATTTTAATTATAGCATGGAGAAAGGACAATAGTAAATTAAAGTTGATGTTTTTCTTATAAAAACCTTTTCAATAATATTAAATAGTCTTTAAACTTTACTTTTCTTATTTACATATAAATAGACATTTTTTTACATTTTAAAGGGCTTAAATGTTTCTATTTTTTCCTATATATTATATAATTATATAATAATAGAGGTGGTAAATTTGGCAAAAAAGAAAAAAGAAGATACGAAGTCTATTAGACAGACAGAATATCGTGTAGAAAAAAATAAAAAGAAAGAAAATAATATAGAAAAAAATAAAGAGAATTCTATAAAAACTAAGAAAAATGAAGAAGCAAAAGTAGAAAAAGATGAAAATTTGTCAACAGAATTTGTGGAAAAAGGTTTACCTGTTGTGAATAAAGTTGATAATGAGAATAAGTTAAATAATCAAGTTATAAGGAATGATAAAATGGAAAATAAAAACGGGCGTGTTTTTGTAAATTTCTTTTTATGTTTTATTCTATTAATTGGTTTAGTTTTCTTTTTGCTTAATTTATATTTAAGTAAAAATTCAATGGATCTTTTTAAAGTAGTTAGTTTTTTACTCCTAATGTTATTTACAATTTTCTTTGTACCAATAGGACTTAGAAGTAAAAATAAGAAAATGACTTTTATAGCTTCTTTACTATTAGGAGGATATTTTAGTATAGGTATTTATACTAGTTTAACAGGTAAAGTTGATAGTCAAACTTTAACAAGTGGAATGAAAGATTTTACTAATAAAAATCTTACAGAAGTAGTTAAATGGGCAGAAAAAAATAGTATAAATTTAAATCAAGAATATGAATATAGTGATATGATTGATGAATATGAAATAATTAATCAAAGTGTAAAAGTTGGTACTAATTTAAAAAAAGTCAAGGATTTAACTGTTGTTGTTAGTGAGGGACCTAATCCAAATAAAGAAGTAATGGTACCTGATATGGTATCGTGGGATACTGAAAGAGTTATCAATTTCGTTTTAGAAAATTATTTATCAAATGTGGAAGTTGAATTTGTTCAGTCTGATAAAGCTGTTGATACAGTAATTGAACAAAGTAAAGCTGGAAACTTAAAAAGAAATGAAGAGTTGAAAATAACTTTCTCTTATGGGCAAGAGTTAGGTTATGATGAAGTTAAGTTAATTGATTTTACTAATAAAACAGAGTTTGAAGTAATGTTTTATATGAAGCAACATCATTTAAATTATGAGTTTAAACGTGATTTCTCTGAAAAAATAAAAAGAAATTTAGCAATGAAGCAAAATAAAGAACCTGGCACAAGTGTTAAAATTGAAGATGAAACAATTGAAGTTACTTTTAGTAAGGGAAAAGAAATCGTAATTCCTAATCTTTTAGGCATGTCTATGAGTCAAATCACAGAATGGGTTATTGAAAATAGGTTAAAATTAGAATTTAGTGATAAATATGATGAAAAAGTAAAGGCTAATAAAGTTCTTAGTGTTAATTACAAAAAAGGTGATAAAGTTGAACAAGGTGAAACAATTAAAGTAGTTATTTCTAAAGGAAGCTTGAAAATGCCAAAATTTTCTTCATTTGAAGACTTCAGAACTTGGGCTGATAAATATGAACTTAAATATGAAGAAAAACATGAGTTTAGTAGTTCCGTTAAAGCTGGTGAAGTCATTAGTTATTCCTACAAAACGGGAGAAGTTATTAAAAATGATGATGTTATTATAGTTACTATTTCTGATGGTGAGGCTGTAAAGGTACCAGCATTAGATGGGCTTAAAAAGAGTGAAGTTGAAACAAGACTTAATAAGTTAGGTTTAAAGTATTCTTTCGTATATAAATATAGTGATAACATTAAAGAAGGTTCGGTAATTAGTCAATCAATTAGTGCTGGCAGTGAAATAGCAAAAACTACAACAATAACAATAACTTTGAGTAAAGGTCCAAAGCCGGCTGATAGTGATGAGGGCAAAAATAATACTACTCAAAGTAATAATGATGAAGAAAAAGAAAAGCCTTGTGTAAAAGAAACGAAGACTATTCAAGGAAATATAAGAAATGTTTATAATGTCAATTTTGGATCTACATTTAGTGTTTTCAAAGCAGCTTACGAAAAGTTCTTTGCAGAAAATTTTCCTAATGCTACTATTAAAGTAATAGGTCTAGGTGATTCTGGAGCCGTAGCTGGTTCGCCAATTGGGTGTACATATGGTGGTGCCCCAAGTAATTGTGTTACGATAGGAAGTGAAATAACTAGTTGTAATGGGGTTACATATTACTTTGTAATAGCCCAATAATTTGTAAAGAATTTTAAAACATGGTTTAAAAAAACTGTGTTTTTTTATGCTAAAAATGCAAATTGCAAATGAAAAAAGCTATACAAAAATATAGCTTGGTTTTTCATAATGATTAGAATTATCTTTTTCCTCTTTATATTTTTCAACTAATACTACTTGATTAGTTTCTAAACTTTTTGGAACATCAATAATTCTTTGATTTCTAGAGCCTTTAAAATATAAATCATAACTTTTTTCTTCTAAAATAAATTTGCCATCCACCAAAACATCAATGTTTTCAAGTAATTTATGATATTTTGGATTTTGAAGCATTTTTTCATAAGTATAGCCCGTGTAACACCAAACATTTAGGCCCATATCGTGAGCTGTTTGTGCAAGAATTGTGCATGCTTCACTTTGACAAACAGGATCGCCCCCTGACAAAGTTATGCCATCTTGATTTTTAAGTTCTTTAAGTTCAGCTATAACATCATCTATATCTACTAGAACTCCTGCATTAAAATCATGAGTACCTGGATTATGGCAACCAGGACAATTATGTGGACAACCTTGAGTCCAGACAACTGTCCTAACACCTTCTCCATCGACAATAGAATCTGGCTGTAAATCAGCTGCTAATCTAATTTTCATTGTTTTTAGCTTCTTTATTTAGTTCATTTAGACCACTATGTTTTACACGATCTCTTTCTTCAGCTCTTTTACCATTATTAAATCTTGATACATCTCCTGCAAGATATCCTGTAACTCTTCTTATTCTTTCGAACCCTTGTCCTTGTCCTATTACTTTTTCCATATTTTTTCCTCCCTTAATAATTATTTTTTTATTTTAAACTATTCACAACATTTGTTATCAATAGATGTAACTTTTTCAAGTGGAACCCCTTCAAATTCCTTACGTCCACAACCTGGACATACATCATTTATAACTCCAACGTATCCACATACAGGATCCCTATCTACTGGGTGATTAACTGCTCCATAACCGATACCAGCTTCTTTCATTGTTCGAATAACTCTTTCAAAAGCTGATACATTAGAAGCAGTGTCTCCATCTAATTCTATGTAAGAAATGTGTCCACCATTCGTTAAAGCATGATATGGTGCTTCAGTATAAAGTTTATCGTGAATACTAATATGATAATACACTGGAACATGGAATGAATTAGTGTAATATTCTCTATCAGTAACACCTTTAATCTTTCCATAAATTGCCTTGTCTATTGCTGTGAAGCGTCCAGACAAACCTTCAGCTGGAGTAGCTAAACAAGCAAAATTTAAATGGTATCTATCAACAAATTCATCACATTTTTTACGCATAAAGCTAATTATTTCTAAACCTAATTTTTGACTTTCTTCACTTTCACCATGATGTTTACCAGTTAAGGCTTTTAAACATTCAGCAAGTCCAATAAAACCAATTGAAAGTGAACCATGCTTCCATACTTTTCTAAGTCTATCAGTAGGTTTTAATTTTTCACCATTAGTCCAAACACCTTGACCTAACAAGAATGGAAAGTTGTAGCAACGTTTATTACATTGAACTTCAAATCTTTCTAGCAACTGATCTTTAACGGTTTCCATTAAATAATCAAGTTCTTTATAAAAGCCTTTAATGTCAGCTTTATCTCTTTCTTTTAAAGCAATACCATATTTAATTCCAAGACGTGGTAAATTAATTGTTGTCCAAGATAAATTTCCTCGACCAACAACAACTTGATTGTCAGGAGCTGTAACATCAGCGATTACACGGGTCCTACAACCCATATAAGAAATTTCTGTTCCTATATTACCTGGTTTATAATATTGTAAATTAAATGGGGCATCAATAAATGAGAAATTAGGGAAAAGTCTCTTAGCTGAAACTTTACAAGCTAATCTAAATAAGTCATAATTTTTATCTTCCTTATTATAATTAATACCCTCTTTTACTTTAAATATTGATACTGGGAAAATTGGTGTTTCACCCTTTCCTAAACCTCTATCAGCTGATAATAAGAAATTTTTTATTACCATTCTTCCTTCTGGAGATGTATCAGTTCCAAAGTTAACTGATGAAAATGGTACTTGAGCTCCAGCTCTGGAATGCATAGTATTTAAGTTATGAATAAGGGCTTCCATTGCTTGCTGTGTAGCTCTATCTGTTTTTTGTAAAGCCTTTTCATAAGCTTTCTTAAATATTTCTTTTACACGATTTGAGGCTTTTTGATAATCAGTAAATGTTTCAACGTCTAATTCAATACTTTCTTGTTTATCAATTTCTCGAATAATTCTATCTATATTAATATGTTCTAAGAAACCATCTAAATCAAGAAAATCATATATTGTTTGTTTAAATTGTTTTCTAAAAGTTTTTAAAACACCTGGAGCTAAGTAATAATCAAGTGCTGGGATGGCTTGGCCTCCATGTTGATCATTTTGATTAGCTTGAATAACAATAGCGGCTAAAGAACCATAAGTGCTGATATCTTGAGGTGGCCTTACAAAGCCATGTCCTGTATCAAAACCATTTTTAAATAATTTTGATAAATCAATTTGGCAACATGTTGTTGTTCCCATAGCTAGGAAATCCATATCATGAATATGAATAGTGCCTTCATCATGCATCTTAGCATATTCTGGCTTCATTAAATAAGCTTTAGCAAATTCTTTTGAAACAGTTGCTCCATATTGAAGCATTGTTCCCATTGGAGAATTACCATCAATATTAGCATTTTCTCTTTTAGCATCTTCTTCATTTGCTGATTTTAATCCCAAATTTTCAAGTGATTTTAAAAATTTGTGTGTTTTTTTATCAGCAAAGAATGATTGACGAGATGCATTTCTTCTATCTCTATATTCTGAAAAACTCTTGTAAACATCTTCATAGCCTTTTTTTGATAATTCTTCTTCTATTAAATCTTGAATTTCTTCTATTTGAACTTTATCATGATCTTTAGCTTCTTTTTCTAGTCTTTTTAAAACAGCTTGATAGATTTTCTGAACATCTTTACTAGTGTATTTTTTTTCTTTTTCTTCTTCATCATCATCTATTTCAACACTGTCAAAACCCTTTTTTATGGCTAAAGCAATTTTTTTACCATCAAAATCTACTTTTTTACCACTTCTTTTTACTACTTTTAAATTTTCTAAAATTTCGCTTACTTCTGCCATAATTTTTACCTCTCATTTCTTAACTCTTTAAGTCAATTTTAAAAGCTATTTTGGCAAAAATCAATACCATTTTTTACTACTTTTTTGGCAAATTTTTTCTATTCCTTGATATATAAAGAAAACCTCAAAAAAATTTTTTTGTTCGATTTACGACAATTTACATTTTTATACAAAAATTAAAAAATTAAAAAAACAAAAAAATCATTTTTTGCTTTTTTTCAATTATTTATTTTTTATTTTTCCTTATTTTTCAACATTTTTGTGTTTTAAAATTTTTAAAAAATTAAAAATTCTAAAAAATGCTATTTTGTATTTTTTAATTTTTTTGTCTTTTTATTTACTATATCTATTAATACAAAGTAGGCTTTAATAGCCTATAATTAACTCTTATCAGTAGAACCAAAACCGCCTTTTCTAACACCACTAGCCATATCATTATCTGTGACTAAAAATTTAGTAAAAACTACTTGGCCAATAACGTCGCCTTTTTTAACTTCAATATCTTTATCGCTACAATTAAAGTAGGCAAAGTAAAAATGACCATCATTATCTTCATTACCATAATAATCAGAATCAACTAAGCCAACACTGTTAGCTAAAATAAAACCTTTCTTAGGTCCACTGCTTCTATTTAATAATAGAATACATTCATCATCCTCGCAATAGGCTTTTAAACCAGTTGGAACCAATGTAGGTTTTAGACCTGGTTCAAACTTTGGAATAACAATATCTTCAGCTGCAGCAATATCATAACCGGCTGAATGAGCTGTTTTTCTTACTGGTATATTTATCCCCTTATCTTCATAACCTTTTACTACTTCAAAACCTCTTTGTCTCATACTTCTTCTCCTTTTACTATTAAACTATTATCTATATACAAAACTTTTTTTGCTTCTTTTAAACTTTTCTTAACATCAATTATACATTGATTACTACTTCCTACATAATGAAGTTTTTCTAATGCTAATTTCAAAATAAATTTTCCATCTAGTAAAACATCTATATTATCTAAAATTATAGTTAAAGATTTATCTTTCTTCTTTTGTTCAAGTAATTCTTCCCAAGTATATCCAGTGTAACACCAAATATTTTTACTAGGAAATTTTTCTTTTACTTCTTTAACTAACTTGGCTATTTCTTCTCTACTTTCTACAAATAATGGATCGCCTCCTGACAACGTAAGGCCACTACACCAATCATTTTTCAATTCAGTAAAAATTTCTTCTTTAGCAACTTCATCAAAGACTAAACCATCATTTTTATCCCAAGTAATAGCGTTTTGACAAGCCATACAGTGATGAGAGCAACCACTACACCAAAGTACCACTCTTAACCCCTCTCCATTAAGCATATCAGCTTTGGTAATATTGTGATAACGCATTTACATAGACTTCCTTTCTGAGATTTCCACCATTTTAGCATTACTTAACATTGTATCACCATGTACTCTAGAGTATGAAAGGTAGCCATTCATTCTATCTATCTTAGTTAAATCACTACTACCACATTTTGGACAAACATCCATATCTAATTCTTCATGACCACAATGATTACAATAAGCAAGTGATAAATTGACACCTTCATAGAAACCTTTTTCCATAGCTCTTTCAACATAAGTTAACATAGCGTCAGTATTATAACTTAGATTATATCTAACATATTGAATACGACCGCCTTTGCAAAGTTCCCAAAATCTTTCCTCTAAGTCTTGTTTTTGAATACCAGTTATATCTTCCCAAACACCACAGTGGAAACTATTAGAAACATATTCTCTAGAACTTACACCTTCAACAACGCCATATTTCTTTCTAAATTGTTGTATCTGTAAACCACATAAATTTTCAGCTGGTGTTCCATAGATAGCATATAAGATATGATCTTGTTCTTTAAACTCCGTAGTTTTATCGTTAATATATTTTAAGACATCTAAAGCAAATTGTCCATCTTCAACAATACTTTTACCATTATATAAGACTTGCAACTCATTTAGAGCAGTTATTCCAAAAGAGGCCGTTGATGATTTTAAAATAGGCTCTATTGCTTCTTCTGGTTTTAAATGGCCTCCATAAAAGCCTCCTTGACAATAGGAAAGTGGATTAGTTGAAGCTTTCCTTTTAGCTAAGTAGCGATAAGTACGAATATGAATTTTTCTAATCATTTCTAAGTAATAATCTAAAACTTCATAAAAATCTTTTTGTTCTTCTCGAGCTTTAGCTAAAATCATTGGCAAATGTAAGGAAATTGCTCCTATATTAAATCTACCTATGAAAACAGGTTTATCATTTTTATCAGCTGGTTTCATACCACCTTTTTCATACCAAGGAGAAAGGAAAGCCCGACATCCCATAGGACTAACTACTCTTCCGTATTTTTTATACATTTCAGGTACATAACCTTCACCTGTTAGAGACAAATAATCAGGATACATTGTTTTTTTACTACACTCAATTGCACATAAGAAACTATCTCTTAGTTCTTTACCTTTACCATGTAAGTTTTTATCATATAAGAAGACTAATTTAGGAAATAGAGTTGGTCTTTTGAAACCTTTTTTACCTTGACCTTCTTTATGAACATTCAATATTGTTTGAGCAATCATAACAGCAAAAGGATCTGTATCAATACCAAAAGTAAAAGTTACAAATGGATAATCTCCTCTACTAGAACTAACAGTATTTAATTTATATTCAATACCTTGATAACCTTGTTCACATTCTCTTTTTACTTTCTTCCATGCATACTCTTTAGCTTCTTCAGTATATTTTTTACCTTTTATATCTAGGTATTCTTCATAATATTTATCATAGCTCATCTTAGCATATTTTTTTAAAGTAGTATCAACTTCTGGCACCGTAAAACCACCATATTGCATAGCTGTTGTATTATTAATAACATCTCCCATTACATTAAAAGCTGTTCCTAAAGATTTTGGCTCAGTGTACCAAATATTACTCATTTCAAAACCATCTTTTAAGACATTAGCCATATCAAATAAACAACAATTCATTGTATCTCTTCTAGCACTCATATCATGAATATAAATATAGCCATCTTTACAAGCTTCTATTTCAGCTGGTGTTAAGAAAAACTTTTTATATAATTCCTTATTTAAACTATTATAAATTAAACATCTTTGTGTTGTAACTAAAGCACTATCCATATTAGCGCATTCTTTATCACCTATATAAGTAATTACTTGAGCTTTTTTATATACTTTGTCTAAGATGTGAACAATATCTTTTTTATAATCACGGTATTCACGATAACTCTTAGCAGCAAGGGGATTAACTTGCTCTAAAGCAGCTTCACAACAACTATGTACTTGTTCTACGGTTGGATTACTTGTTTGCGTACTAAGTAATTTTTTTACTCTTTTAATAACATCTTCAACAGCTTCATCAGTTAAATCTACCATTACTCTTTCAGCTGAGGCAGTTATTGCTTTTCTTATTCTTTCTGGATCAAATTTTTCTAAATTACCATTTCTTTTTATTATCATTATTTCTTTTTCTTTTTTACTCATAATTTTTACTCCTATCCTATGCAATTCATTTTAAACGTATTTTAATATTTTTTACTGTTGCATTTGCAACAAAAAATAAAAGTTGCTATAATGAAAGTGGTGAGGTGTTCTAAAATGTTTGATACTACTGAAAATTTACAGTTAAAAAATCACTTGTCTAAATGTGTCAATACTACTTGTAAAACATTTTACAATAGAGAGCTTATTTTAAATTTAAATACGCGTATTAAGCAAATTGCTTTTATTACCTATGGAAGAGCTACTATTGTTAAATTAGATGAAGATGGCAACAAGGTTGTTTTAAGAGAATTAAAGGAAAATGATATTTTTTCTAATTTATTTTATGTTAGTTCGGAAGATGAAATATATGTAGTTTCCAATAGCAATATTACAGAAGTAGTTTTTATAAATTATTATGCTATTTTAAAAGATTGCTCTATGAATTGCCCTTTTCATAATCAATTAGTTTTAAATCTTTTTGATTTATTAATTAAAGATAATAAAGAATTAAATGAAAAAATCGAGCTTCTTTCAAAAAGGACTGTTAGGAGTAAAATTCTTTTCTTTTTAAAAAAACGTATTAATAAAGATAATATTTTTAAAGTAACGACTTCATATAAAGCTATTGCTGACTATCTAGCTGTTGATCGAAGTAATTTTATGAGGGAGCTTTCTAATTTAGAAAAAGATGAAGTCATAAAAAAAGAAGGTAAGCAAATTACCCTTCTTCAATAATTATTTTTTCTTATATCTTCTTACTATTCTTTTTAATTTTGCTTCATTACTTTTAATAATATTAGCTGGTAAATAAGCCCTTTGACTATTTAGTTTTTCTAAATAGTTTTTTAAATTTTCACTTTCTTTATCTATGTCATATTTTCCTGTTTGAATCTTTCCTAAAATATGCATTAAATAATAACCTAAGAAACTACTAGTATCAAAAACAATGTCAACATCTTCGGCTTGATTAGGTACGTAATATTTATCAAGCGTTTCATCTAATATTTTGAAAATTCTATGAGCTTCATCTTTTGGTATTTTATATAATTTATCACAAGTTGTATTATGATTTAATCTAATTAAGTCTTCTGATTCTTCTTGTTTTCTTTCATAAATAAAAGGTATTTTATAATTATAAAATTTTCTTTTTAAGTCATTTGAAAGAGTTTTAAAAATTGTTTCTTTAAGACCTGCTGTTGTATAAATACTATTTATATTTTCTGGGCTTTTAAAATTATTTAAAAAGATGTACATATTTTTTAAATCTTCTTTGTTACGATAATTTTCTAAATCCTTATCTTTATAAAGCTTATTAACATAAACTAAGCCATTAGAAAACCTAACGTCTGTAAGATGTTTAAAATCTACAAAATGATAAGTAAAACTCATTACTGGTTCATATTCATTCATTTGTAATTTAGGAAGATATGGCTTTTCTTCTAAAGCACCTTTGACTATTTCGCTATCCTCATCAACCAGCTTTGAAGTATCTAAAAAATGAATACCAAAAGTTATATTTTCATAATTGGAATAATCAATAGAAAAACAACAATTATCTATCCCAGCAATCATAAAGACACTAGTTGTATTATTGTTTACATATATAGGATATTTTCTTCTATATTGATTAACAATGCTATCTTTTGAAATATCTAAAAACTTTAACTCTTGTGCTACTTTATCCTTATCAATAGAACTTTTTGAAAAAACAGTTTTATTTTTTAATTCATCTACGTCATCAGCAACAGTCTTTGAAGATACATATTTTCTGTCGTTTACATAATTTAAAAATTCATTTAGTCTATTTTCAATTATATCTTTTTCTTCTGCAGTAAGATCAACATCTTTCTTATAAAAGTCTTTTATTATTTCCTTATAAAAAGCTGGTTCAATATAATTAAAGCCTTGATTAGCCAATTTTAATTTATAATTAAGAATAAATTTGTCTATTAAACTTATAATTAAATGTTTATTGTCCTTTCTAGCTGATTTCATTAAAGGAATTTCTTCGATTAGCTTTTCTATATAAGAAAAATTATTATCATTATCTACTAAAGCATTTAATATATCATAATAAATGCTAGTATCTGGCTCTTCAAAAGTAATATCATTAGGCTTAATTTTTTCAAAACTTTTTATTATATATTTCAAAAATTCTCTTTCAACATCATCATAACAATTTTGTCCATGACGAAGAGAACGCAATTTATTTTTAGAAACATCAATTCCTAGTAAAGAAAACTTTTCCAATGTTTCTTTGTCTAAGTTCTCCAAATCAGCAAATAACTTAGTTATTTCTTGGGGAACAAACTTCTCCAAAGCTAAGCCATATTTTCTAATATATTTTCCATCACGAATATTTTCTAATTTTTTGATAAATTCTTTGCTATAATGAACATTATCACCAATTATTTCATTATAATCAGTATCATCAATATCTACATATTTTTTAGGAAGAGAATTTTTATAAGCACTATTTTCATACTTGATTAATTTTTCTAATCCTTCTAAAAATATTTTACTTTTATTATACTGTTCTTTAGCTTTGCCAAGTTTTAATTTAAAGTCACTGTAATTTTCCTTATTTAATATGTAATAAAACTCTTTTTTATTTTTCTTTAAATTACCTTCAAGGCCATTTTCTTTTGCAACCTTTTTGTAGATTTCTTCAATAACATGTTTCTTATGACGATATAAATAGTAAGTTGCTTTTATATATATTTCTCTAAGTTTAAATAATAAGTCTAATTTTTCTTCATAAGAATTACTCTCTAAATACTTATTAAATATTTCTTTATCTTTATCTGAAAAATAAAAATCTAACATCTTAATATTACTAATAATATGTTCTTTTTTACCAATAGTTTCCTTTTTTATAGAAGAAGTAGAAACAGTAAATTCTTTTCGCAATCTATTTAATAGTTGATTAAGTTTTTTATAAGAAATAATTTCTCTACGACATTTTTCATAATTAGTAAAATCATCATCTTTAAAATAAGCTCTTTTTAAAGAATTATATACTTGGATTTTTTTAGAAATATATTTTTTAGTAATTTTTAAATCTTCTAAAGTAAGCATACTTTTTAAAGATTTTTCTAAATTATCAATATCTTTTATTATTTCTAAAACTTCTTTAGCACGTAATTCTTCTTGTTTTCTTTTTAATTCCTCTTCTTCTGTTAATAATTTCTTACTCATACCTATTCCCCCGATTTCCATTAATATAACATATTTCAGCTATAAAGAAAAGAAAAAGTTATCTTGGTAATAAAGATAAACTTACTTTTTCTTTTTCTAAGGAAATATCATCAACATAACAATCAACTATATCTCCAACACTAAGAATTTCACTTGGGTGTTTTATATATTTATCAGTTAATTTAGAAATATGAGCAAGTCCATCATTATGTAGTCCAATATCAATAAAGGCGCCAAAATCTACTACATTACGTACAGTACCTTGTAACTTCATTCCAATTGTTAAATCTTTAATGTCTAAGATGTCACTTTTTAAAATAGGTTGAGGCATTTCATCTCGAGGGTCAAGATTTGGCTTTTTTAAAGAAGTGATAACATCTTCTAAAGTATAAAGATCAGTATCTAATTCCTTTGCAGTAGCAACTAAATCTAGCTTATCTAAAGCTTCCACTAAATCTTTGGAACCAACATCACTTAATTTCTTCTCTGTTTTATTAAGTAATTTTAAAGCAACTTCATAACTTTCAGGATGAATAGCTGTCCTATCTAAGATATTATCACCATCAATTATTCTTAAAAAACCAATAGACTGTTCATAAGCTTTATCGGTTAAAAGTTTTTGTTTTTTGATTTCATCTCTAGATTTTATTTTACCATTTTTTTCACGATATTCTATTATCTTTTTAATAGCAGCTTTAGTTATTCCAGAGACATATTTTAATAATGAGTTTGAAGCTGTATTAACATTTACACCTACACTATTAACACATTTTTCAACTACAAAATCTAAGGAGTTTGAAAGTTTCTTTTGTGAAACATCGTGTTGATATAAGCCAACGCCAATTCCTTCAGGAGGAATTTTAACTAATTCAGCTAGTGGATCTTGAAGTCTTCTGCCAATACTAACGGCGCTTCTTTTTTCAACAGCTAAATCAGGAAATTCTTCTATTGCAACTGGGGAAGCACTATAAATAGAAGCACCAGCTTCAGAAACAATTACATATTTGCAATTTAGTTTATATTCTTTAATCATTTCACTGCAAAATTTCTCTGATTCACGAGAAGCCGTTCCATTACCTATCGCAATTATATCAACATTATATTTATTTATTAAATTAACAATATCCTCCTTACATTTATTAATAGCAGTTTCATTAACATTATTTAAAAAAGGCTTTATAACACATGAATCTAAATATTTGCCATTTTTATCAACAACTGCTATCTTACAACCATTAACAAACCCTGGGTCAAAAGCTAAAACAACTTTTTCTTTCATAGGCGGTGTCAACAACAAAGCTTCTAAATTTTTACCAAAGTTATCAATTGCTGCCTCTTCAGCTTTTTCTGTCAATTCACTTCTAATTTCTCTTTCAATAGAAGGAAAAATTAATCTCTTATAAGCATCATCTATGGCTTCTTTAATATAACTGTATACAAAACTATTTTCATTTTTAACAATTTTCTTTTCTAAATAGCTTAATACTTCATCTTTATTAATATCAATATTAACAGTAAGAACTTTTTCATTTTCTGCTCTATTGATTGCTAAAACACGATGAGGCTTTATATATTTAATAGCTTCAGTAAAATCATAATACATTTCATAAACTTTTTTTACATCTGGATTAGTCTTTTTAACTTTTGTGATAATAACACCATTTTTATAAACATAACTTCTAATCCATTTACGATAAGAAGCATTGTCACTAATCCATTCAGCAATTATATATTTAGCTCCTTCAATGCACTTATCAAGAGTTAAATCTTCCTTAACAAATTGTTTAGCTAATTCTTCTATACTACCATTAATAGGAAAACTCATCATCATTTTAGCAAGTGGTTCTAAACCCAAAGCAATAGCCTCAGTAGCTTTGGTCTTTTTCTTTTCTTTATAGGGTCTATAAAGATCATCTACTTCAACTAACTTAGTACAATTAAGAATGGAATTTTTTAATTCTTCAGTTAAAAGACCTTTTTCAGCAATTAATCTAATAACATCTTCTTTTCTTTTTAATAAATTTTCTTGGTAAAGATAAACTTCACTAATAGCTTTAATAACTTCTTCATTTAAACCATTAGTTGCTTCTTTACGATATCTTGCTATAAAAGGGATTGTATTTCCTTCACTAAGTAAATTTAAAACTACACTCACTTGTTTTTTTGTTATATTTAAATTCTTAGCAATTTCTTCAACTATTAAATCATTCATTTTTATACCTTCTTTCAACTATCAGTTATTTTATCATAAAAAAGAAAAAACTACCAAGATTATTGGTAATTTTTTACTAACTTTTTCACTTTAGTTTCTTTAAGATTTTCTAGTTCTGCTAAATAAGTATAGTCAATATTTCCAGTTTCTTTAAGAACTTCTATGTGAGAATTTATATCAGCTTCCTTTATATTTCTGGCAAATAAGTAATTATATTTAAAATCTTTACTTTCTAAAACTACTTGTTCATGCTTTTTAATATCTGCACCTATAATATCTTTGGCAAATTTATAATTAAATATTGGGTTTCTAGTGGCAATCACCACTTCTCCATGTGCTCTTACATCAGCATTTATTATATTTTTAGCAAACAAATAATTAAACTTAAATATTTTGTCATTTAAAACTATTTGCTCATGAGCAGCTATATTAGCCGTTTCAATTTCTTTAGCATACCAATAGCTATATTCACTATTTTGATATTGCAAAATTTCCTGTTCAAATTTAGCAAATTCTTCTTTACTATAAAACCACCCATTGTTTTTATAGTGATCTATTTCCTTTATTATTTTTTCTTTTTCATCTTGCATTTAAAATTTTTCTCCTTCACTGCTTATTAATATATAATAAATTGTCAATGTTAGCAACATCTTTTTAGTAATTTTATTTGACAATTTCCACCTTTTATGATAAGGTTATAAGGCGGAAGGGAAAAACTAAAGGAGGGATACAATGGCAATTAATGCATCAATTAGAAAACCAAATATGAAAAAAAGAATTCGTTCTCATGCTTTAAATACAACTAATAGTACACAAAATTTAAACTTGCAAGTACATAGATCAAGTGATGGTACTAGAGTAAGAATTACTACTAAAGAAAAAAGAACTTTAAAGAAAAATGAAAAAGCTGCTTAGAAGGGCAGTTTTTTATTTATTATTGGCAAGTAAAACCGTTATTTGTAGTTGTATTTATAACAACTTCTTTCGTAGCATTTAAACTAAAGTCAACATTAGAAATATAATTTGCTTTATGGGTGCTAGGAAAATTTAAGTAATTAAATCTTGTTAAGTCAACATTGAAACTAACAGAAAGACCTGTTGAAGTTTTAGAAGCTTGTAAATAATAACCTGTTATTGGTGTTTGACTCAAAGTTGTAAAACCATTATATAAGTTTTCAACAGTAGCAATTCCATTTATATTATTAGCACTTGGGTTAATAATAGCTAATTTAGTATAACTTTGTAAAGCATCATTGGCAAAATTAAAATTATAAGTCAAAGTAGTATCTGTTCCATCTGTGCTTGCTAAAGAGGTTTTCATACATGTTAATTTACTTTGTAAAAGAGGCTCACTACTAGTAGAATTTTGTTGATTCGTATTAGTCTCTTCTTTGTCTTCAACTCTATTATAAACAGTATTATTTTTTTCTTCTTGTCCTAGAAGAGTATTAATCTTGGGATAAATTAATCCCACACTTACAGCAAATAAACCGATAGCTCCTAATATGATAGCTGGTTTTTTACTTATAGATTTTTCATAAGTAGCTAATTGCTCAACATCATTTAAATTTAGAACTTGAGTTTTAGCTAATTCTTCAGCACTCATTTTAGAGTGATTTAACTTACTTTTCAATTAACTCACCTCTATCTTTAATACCATTATAGCAAACCTAAATTAAATAGCCAAGAAAAAATTTATTTTTATGCTTTTTTATTATTATACACTTATAATTATTATAAATATTTAAAAAATAGACTTTTTTACTTGTCTATTTTTATTTTATCAATTATTTTTATATTTAGCGTCAAATTTTTTTCTTTCTTCAGTATTTAGAATTCTTTTTCTAAGGCGAATAAAATGTGGTGTAACTTCAACTAGCTCATCAGAATTGATATAGTCAAGGGCATATTCTAAAGATATAGGTCGTGGTCTTTTTAAAACAACAGTATGATCAGAACCAGCTGCTCTTGTATTGGTTAGTTGTTTTCCTTTAACAACATTAACAGCTAAGTCATTATCTCGATTACACTCACCTATAATCATGCCTTCATAAACTTCTGTACCCGGTTCGATGAACATAATGCCACGGTCTTCTAGGTTACCAATTGAATAGGCAGTAGCGCTACCATTTTCCATTGATACTAACACGCCAAGTTTTCTTTCACCGATAATGACATTTTCATAAGGTAGGTATTCCTTAAATGTGTGATTCATAATTCCATAACCCTTAGTTAAAGTTAGAAAATCAGTGGCAAAGCCAATTAAACCACGAGATGGTATTGTATAAAGTAAGCGTACTTGATTTTCAAAATTAGTCATATTTTCCATTTTACCGCCACGAATGCCAAGTTGTTCTATAACAGATCCAACTGATTCTTCGGGAACTTCTATTTGTAATTCTTCATATGGTTCATATTTTTTACCATCAATTTCTTTTATTATAACTCTAGGCTTTGATACTTCTAATTCAAAACCTTCTCGACGCATATTTTCAATTAAAATTCCTAGATGAAGCTCTCCACGACCACTTACTAAAAATGATTCATTGGTAGCTGGTTCAACTTTAAGGCTAACATCCCTTTGTGTTTCTTTAAGTAGTCTTTCTTCAATTTTACGAGCTGTAACAATTTTACCATCTTTACCAACAAATGGTGAAGAATTAGTTCCAAAAGTCATTTGTAAAGTTGGCTCATCGATATGAAGTTGAGGTAAAGGTAAAATGTGTTCATTATCACACAATGTTTCGCCAACAGAAATATCGGCAAGTCCAGCAACCGCAACTATATCGCCAGCTTCAGCTTCTTCTATTTCAATGCGATTATATCCATAAAAACCAAATAACTTTTGAATTCTAAATTGTTTAGTAGTTCCATCTAAACGACAGCATGTAACAACTTCGCCTGTCTTAATTTTTCCATTATGAACACGGCCTATCCCAATACGACCTACAAATTCATTGTAATCAAGTAAAGCAGGTTGAAATTGCAAGGCAGCCGTAGCATCACCCTTGGGTGCAGGAATTTCCTCTAAAATTGTATCAAGAATTTCAGTAAAGCCTTCAGTTTGCGTTGAAAGATCATCAGTTAAAGAACAAGTACCGTTAACAGCTGAGGCATAAACTACCTTAAAATCAAGTTGTTCATCATTCGCTCCAAGTTCGATAAATAAATCCAAAACTTCATCAACAACTTGTTTACATCTAGCGCTAGGTTTATCAACTTTATTAATAATAACGATAGGTTTTACTTTTGCTTCAAAAGCCTTTTTCAAAACAAATCTTGTTTGAGGCATAGCTCCTTCATAAGCATCAACTACTAATAAAACACCATCAACCATATTCATGATGCGTTCTACTTCGCCACCAAAATCAGCATGTCCTGGGGTATCTAATATATTAATTCGTACACCCTTATAATCTAAGGCTGTCGTTTTAGCTAAAATAGTTATACCACGTTCTTTTTCTAAATCATTTGAATCCATTGAAACATTTGAAACATCTTCATTTTCACGAAACATTCCGGAATGCTTTAATATTCCATCAACTAAAGTTGTTTTCCCATGGTCAACGTGAGCAATAATTGCGATATTTCTTTTTTCCATTTTTATACACCTCTTTTAACACGTTGTTAAGTATAACATAAAATAGAAAAAATTACTAGCTTTTATTTTATAATAAGCTTTTTTAATCAATTAGTTTTATTTGATAATTGTAAATAGCTTTTTACTAGCCATCTAACTAGAATAAAAATTAAAAGTACTATTATAGGCATTTTTAATTTAGAAATATACGTATTAATGATAACCCAATTATTGCCTAGAGAGTAGCCTAAATAAACAAATAATAAAGTCCAAGGTATTGAACCTATTGTCGTATAAATAACAAATTTAATAAAAGAAAGGTGCATAATTCCAATAGGAAGAGAAATTAGAGTTCTAATAATAGGAAAATTTCTTCCTATTAAAGCTCCCCAAAGCCCATATTTATTAAACCAAGAGTCAGATTTTTCAATGTCTTCTTCTTTCATAAAAAAATACTTTCCATATTTTTTAATAAATGTTTGCCCTCCAAAATAACCCATAAAATAAATGACTACTGCGCAAAAAACACTTCCTAAAAGTCCGGTAAAAAAAGCTCCCCAAAAACTAAAAATACCTCTTCCAGCCAAAATGCCACTTGTTGCTAAAATAGCTTCACTAGGAATTATAATAATGACAGCTTCTAAAATCATAGCAAAAAACATACCTAAATAACCATAATTATCTATTAAATTTAAGATAAATTCTCCCAAAAAAATCACCTATAAAATTATATGAAAAAAAGAATTAATTTTTGCTTAATTCTTCTATATATTCATATAAAAAGTTAAATTCTTTCTTATTTAAATCATCAAGTATTTTACTGTGTTTTTTCATAATTGCTCCATCAAAATACTTAAGCATTTCCAAATCATTAATTTCATTTCCAATAACGTGTAGCTTTTTTATATCTAGTTTTTCTAGATTAAAAAGTCTTTTTAAACTATTAAGTTTATTCACTGAATTATCTATTATATTAATATGCTCTGTACTTAGATAAGAATAAACATCTAAATCTTTAAGTTTCGAAATAATTTTATTTCCTTGTTCTAGGTTTTCAAAAATACCTACTACCTTAATGCAGTCATTTTTGTTAGTTGTTTCATTGTAACCATCATCTAAATAATATTTACAGTTATTTGAATTTAAAATATCTATGCACTTATTTATCTTTTCTTCTTTTAGATAATAACTATCTATGCAATAATCCATATTATTAAATAGTTTAGCACCATCACAACAAATTAAGTAGCTATATGGAATATTATATTTATTTAAATCTTTTTTTAAGTAAGAATAATTTCTTCCAGTAATTATACAAAAAATATTGCCATTATTAATAAATTCTTTTATCGCTTTAATATTTTTTTCTAAAACGTCTTTTTCTTTAACAAAAAGGGTATCATCAAAGTCACTAGCTAATATTTTCATAATTTCACCTACTTTGATTTTATTATAATATAAGTGATTGCTTTTTTAAAGTCTTAGTTTATTCATTAGTGAGTTTCAATAAATAAATTTATTAGTAGTTTTTAATTTGATTTTTATTATAGCTTTTGTGAAAAAAAATATTAGAATTTACATAGAAATTATAATTATTTATTTAATAGCTAAGACAAGGCGGGAACCAAGCGAATCGTTCGCACCTCCAGCAGAATTAGCAAAGAAGAACTGACTTGCCAAGACTCCACGGTCGTAATTGCCACCACGATAGAACCAAGGGACAGTAGAGTCAACAAAGTTTGAAGTGTCATTATACCAAGAGTTATGGACTCTAGCACCCTTATCTTGATCATAATAATAATAAAATGGTCCCATCTCTCCTGTTGCATCTCCTAATTTTTTCTGATTAAAAGATGTCCATGTACTGTTTGTAGAATATTTATCAAAATATTGTGTCTTGGCTAATTCAGTTGCGGTTATACCATTATTAACACCATACCCATCCTTATAACTCGCCATATATTCATGTGTTCCTCCGCTCATGTCATATATCCCTGTTATATTTCCTGTTGTGGAAGCTAGATATCCTGTTGGTGTATTATAGGCTTGTGTTACTGCTGGACCCTCATTATCAGAAACAGTTTTAGTTCCATAGTCACCTGGAAGAGATGTTTGATTAGTTCCAGAAGCTGCTGAATAGCCAGTTTTATAACTCGAATTATTATTAATTCTTATTTCTGTTCCTATTCCATATTCTGAATGTGATAAATAAACTACTGCTCCCCATTCAGTATTTTTCATCATATGAGATTTTAAACCTTCTTCATAACTTAATGCATTTTTAAATATA
>CANRAX010000006.1 GCA_947628635.1 uncultured Bacilli bacterium
CCATAGCATTTATAACGGTATGCTTCCGACTTAGTCTACTAAAATTCTTTAAGTACTCAGAAGTGTTCTTCAAAGTATAGCTTTTATTAGGTTCCACCATACCCTAACTCTCTGGAAAAGCTGTTTAAAACTTTTACTACGTCTTCCTCATTGATTTCAAATTAATTCTACTACTATAATTTTATGCTGTCAAACATTTTTTATCTTATTTCAAAATTTCAGCAAGGAAAGGTACTATTTTTTCTTGATCTAATTCTATTAAAGAAGAAATAAATTTATACTCAGAATGTTCTTCTTCTCGTAATTTCAAATTAGTAATATCATCGATTTTACAAGCATAGATAAGTGTTGTAAATATTAAATCTTTATCCCTATCAAGATTACTTGTTTCATAAATAATTTTATCAACAGAAACAACCAAATTCACTTCTTCAAGACATTCTCTAATAAGAGCATCCTGTGGCAGTTCACCATACTCCACTAGTCCACCAGGTATATCCCAATAACCAGGTGCAGCTGTTTCATTTAAAGAACGTTTTGTAACTAAATATTTACCATTATAATTTATCAAGGCATGAACAACAATCCTATTTCCTTTCAATTTTCTTCACCTTCTTCTTTCTTAAATCATAAAAATTCTGTGCCCACTCTAATGACTCTTTCGTAACAGCATCAATTCCTTCTAACGAAGAAATATTTGCCTCAATCAAATCAAGCATATTATCAATTTTATTTTTTTCTAAAACTTTTCTATCTTCTAAAGAAAAAGTATTAATCATATCTAATTTAAAACGATAGTTTAAATCAAGTTTTCTTTCTTTTTTTCTTTTTTTGATATTTCTATTTATTTCTTCTAAAACTTGTTTTTTCTTATTATTTTTTAAATATTTAGCTACTTTTTTTAACTCAGAAATATCAATATTATTAATAATATCTAAAAAATCTTTTTCCATACTAACCCCCAAATTATGACCTTTTCTAAATCATTTTAACCAAGTTTATCAAACTAAATTTAATTATTTCTTTAATTTAAACTTTTTTGTAAAACCTTTTGAACTTGTTCTAATGTCTCATCAATAGTTCCATTATTATCAATAATAGAGCTTATTGGTCTTTTTTTCAAATTTTCTAAAGAAAAATCTTCACTATCAGCTAAAAATCTGCGACACATTTCTTTATAATCAGGATTTGCTAATTTTCTTTCTCTTTCTAAAGCCCTTTGTATTCTTTTAAATATAAAGAAATAACATTATCCTCATTAAAATATTTTAAATAACGATCTAATCCTACTAAAGTATTTAATCCTATATAGTTATAATTATTTAAATCAAAATTTCTATTAGTTGTAAAGTAGTACCATATTCCTTGAACCGTATCATAACTTCTTCTTTCAATTATTTCATCATTTTTTAACATCTTATTCATTTGTCTTTTATTACAAAAATAATATTCTCGTCCATTTTCTTCATTACTTCTTTTAGGTCTTGTTGTATATAAAATTATATCTTTAAATGGAATATTTATTCTATCTTTAACTAATTTGTAAATAGTATCTTTTCCTGAATTAGATGGGCCTATCATTAAAACTATTTTTCCCATTTGTATCTCTCCTTAAAGTCAAAATCTATTCTACTATACATTTTTTATTTTTGTAAAGAAAATTCTTCTTTTTAACAAGCCTTTTTTATGATAAAATATTAAAAGGAAGTGATACCTATGAAAACAATTTTAACAGGCCTTCGACCAACTGGTAATCTTCATCTAGGTCATTATTTTGGTGCTGGTATAAATTATTTAAAATTACAAGATGATTATAATTTTTATTTAGAAATAGCTGACGTTCAAGCTTTAACTGATAATTTTAATAATCCGGAAAAAGTTAGACAAAATGTTATTGAAATTACTAAAGACTTACTTGCAATTGGTTTAAATCCTGACAAAGTTCATTTTTTTATTCAATCTAAAATTCCTCAAATTGCTGAATTAACTGTATTTTATTCTAATTTAGTTACAGTTTCTAGACTTCAAAGAAATCCAACTGTTAAAACTGAAATTGCTCAAAAAAAAGAATTATTTGGTAATAATGGTGAAAGCATAACTTATGGCTTTTTAGGTTATCCTGTTAGTCAAACTGCTGATATTACTGCGTTTGATGGCGAAATGGTTCCTGTGGGTGATGATCAACTACCTCTTTTAGAACAATGCCGAGAAATTGTAAGAAAATTTAATTCTATTTATGGTGAAACATTAAAAGAACCTGCTCAAGTTTTAAGTAATACTACCCGTGTAAAAGGATTAGATGGCAATGAAAAGATGGGAAAAAGTTTAGGAAATGCTATTTACCTAACCGATGATAAAGAAACTATTTCTAAGAAAATAATGAAAGCTCTAACAGATCCTAACAAAATAAAAAAAGATGACAAAGCTAATCCTGAAGTTTGTATGGTTTACTATTATCACAGATTAGTAAGTCCCGAAGAAAATATAGAAAAAGTCAAAAAAGAATGTCAAAAAGGAACGCGTGGCTGTGTCGAATGTAAAAAAGAATTAATTGCGGCTATGAATAAATTTTTAGAACCAATTCAACAAAGACGTGAAAAATATGACGACATCAAAGTTAAAGAAATTTTAAACAAAGGTACTAAAGAAGCTCAACAAAAAGCTCAAGAACAACTTGATAAAGTTAAAAAAGCAATGAAAATAGACTACTAAAAGAGCCTATTTTTTATTTTAATTAATTATTCTTAGTATAAGACATTCTAACAATTTCATATAAAGAATCATATCGAGCATTATAATTATTTTTTAAATCATCTAGAAGAAGTAAATATTTATTTTCTAATGAATTATCATCCTTTTCAAAAATCTCTTCATAATAATACAAAAGTTTATCATAATTTTTATCCTGAAAAGCTCCTTCTATTTCCTTAAATAAATACCTTTGTCGAAAAGTTTCTTCTCGTGTTAAAAAATTATTTTTAGGATATTCCATAATTTTTTCATAACAAACATCATCTGTATCTACTAAACTACACTCCATTATAATATCGTCTTCTTCATCTAATAACAAAGAACTTTTTGCTACTACCGCGCCATTAGAAGCAAACTCCATAGCAATCACTTTATTCATATCTGTAAATAAAGCAGCATATTTTAAGTTTTTTTTATTCTTATAAAGAATTGTCTTATCTTCAATTTTTAATAAAAAGTCCTTGCTTACTTTTATTTTATATCGCAAAAAGTCTTCCAAAACATTTGTATTTATCTTAACTAAATAAATTTTCTTCACATGGTCAAATGTATCTTTTTCTTGCCACTCAAAAAAATCTATTAAATTATCATCATCAGTAAAATTAAGTAAAACATCATAAATACAAGTCATCTTTTTTTATCCTTTCTTATCAAAAATATAATTTCTATTAAAAGTCCTATTAAAAATAAATACCACTCATATCTCGTGAAAAGAAATTCCACATACTCTTTTATATTATATCCAAATGAAAAAAGATTTATGTATATAAAAACATAGGATAAACCAAAGACCATTGCTAGAAAAGCTAAGAACATAATAATAAATCTACCTAACATACTTTATTATATTTTTTTTTAAGAAAAAAAATTCAAAAATCAATTTGAACTTTTATCTTCATTATTTTCTATTTGTTGAACTTCTACTCTATTAATAGCTTCAAACTTTTTAGAGATTTTATCAGTAGTTATGGAAACATTTTCTACATCTTTATTAACAACTTGAATACTTCGAGCTAACTTATCCCATCTTTCTCTATAACGAGCAAATTCCAAACCTAATTTATTTAATTCTTCATGAATTATTGATGTATATTTATCTCTTTCAATATTTTTAATAATCATCTCGATAACTGTAAGTGTTGAAATTAAAGTAGTTGGTGAGGTTATCCAAACCCGTTTTTTATAAGCATAATCAATTATATCTTGATGATAAGCATTAACCTCAGCAAAAATAGCTTCAGCTGGTAAAAATAAAATAGCTTGATCAGCAGTTTCACCCTGAATTATATATTTTGAACTAATTGCGTCAATATGCTTTTTCATATCTTGCTTAAACATTTTCTCTGAAGAATCTCTAACATTTTGTGGCAAGTTCTTATCAACCATCATTTGATAATGCTCTAAAGGAAACTTAGAATCAATCGCAATAGTTCCTAAAGGTTCTGGAGCAAAAACAACACTATCGGCAATAACGCCCGTACTTAAAGTATATTGTAAACGATATACATTATCATTCTTTTCACCAAAAACACTTGTTAAAATATGTCGCAAATTAACTTCTCCAAAAATACCCCTCGTCTTTTTATCAGTTAAAATACTTTGTAAACTAACAATATCCAATGACAAATTTTCAATTTTCTTCTGAGCCTCATCAATTTTAGATAATCTTTCAATAACATTTAAAAAAGTTTTATTTGTCTTCTCAAAATTTTCATCAAGACGCTCATTAACTTTCTCATTAATTAGTAATAATCTCTTTTCAATTTTTTCATTTAACCCCGTAAAATCCTCATTAAGATTTCTACTTAAATCACTTTTAAAATCGCCCATTTCCTTCATCATACTAACTTCTAATTTACCAAGTCTTTCTGTTATATTTGATTCATTTATATTTTTAAAAAGAGAAATAACTACAAAAATCAAAATAAATACTAATAAACCAATAATAATTATATCCATCATAATACCACCTACTCAATATCCATCTTCTTACCTACTATTTTTGAAATAAAATAAGCTATTGCCAAAGCACTAACTATATATAATATAGCTTTAATATCCGTCATACTTTCAATAAAACTCTTACCAATATAGCCCCAAAATATTATCATAAATACTTTCCCAATTAAAAGTGAAAGTAAGAATTTTTCTCGCTTAACCTTAGCCATTCCCGCTAATATATTAATTAAAAAAGCCGGTGTAAAAGGCAATGTAATTAGTAAAACAATTCCTTGTAAAGAAATATTTTGAAATCTTTTTAATCCTCTTTCTACTTTATCTTTTGTTTTCTTACTAAGTAATTTATATGATACTCTACTAGATAAATGGTAAAAAACTAAATAAGATATGTAACAACCCGTACAAGTAGCCATCCAAGATAAAATAACACCAAATAAAAAACCAAAAGCATTAATATTAAGCGCTATAAAAACAGCTAAAGGTAAAACAGGAATAAATGATTCAAACACTATAAGTATAAATCCTACCAAATAACCACCTTGTTTAATTAAATTAGTGGAATAATCGATAAAATGTGTTACTAAATCCATTGCATCACCTTCTTGTATAATTATATTACATTTCTATTTTGATAACAAGATGGTTAAAAAATACATTTTACCTAATTAAAAGTTTTTTTCTACATAATTGTTGTAACCGCCTTCAACATTTAAAGTTTTATAACCTAAGGCATTAAGTCTATTGACAACCATTTTACTTCTATGACCAGTATCACAATATATATAATAAATTTCATTCTTATTCAAATAATATTTATAATTATTTAAAAGCAAATCTTCCCTAATATTTATAGCTCCAGCTATATGACCAGCATCATAGTCGAACTTAGCTCTTATATCAATAATATTTTTTTTCATAAAATTACACCTCAATATAAATTATGAAAAAAAAAGAAATCTAAACATAGTAGATTCCTATTTTAATCAGATAAGTTAAATAAGTTATCGATACCAATGACACCATCATAATAAAAGTTGATAATCTCGGCACACAATTTAATTTTTTCTTTATCAATAATTTTTTTATTTTTATAATTATCTATTATAATGGAAAATAATTTATCATAATAAAAAGTGATTGAACCATATTTTGATTGTATCAAAATAGCCACTAAATCATCAATTTTTTCAACAATCTCTTCTTGTAAATTTGCTAATAAATAATCATTTATATTTACAATTTCTCCATCAATTTCCTTCTCCATACCAAGTATAGATGCTAATTTTTTTTGTATAGGTAATTCTTCATTTTTTATATCATCTATCAAGTAATTTTTATATTGTAATGTTTTCTTTACCGTATACTTTGAAATTTCTTGTTGTTTTATAGCGACATTTTTTGAAATTAATTTGCCAATTACAAAATCTTTATCCTCAGTTTTATTAAATTCTACTATTTTTTCTTCATCAATATCAATCAAAACCCAATATTCTGCCTTTATTTGTTCATCTTTACTCCAAACATTATCTTTATCGTCTGTTAATAAAACACAAACATATAATTTGTTATTTTCTACCCTTAGCATAGGATAAAGTGGAATATAAGTTGTTAACCCCCTTTTTATTTTTTCAGCATTTACCATATCTAAGTACTTATCTAAATTTAAATCATTCATTATATTTCTCCTTTATTTTTTTTCTTGCGCTATATAAAAAATATTTTACATTAGCTTCTTTAGTATTTATCATTTTACTTATTTCTTTTACAGAAAAATCATTAACGTAATATAATCTAAAAATTTTTTGTTCATTACTTGTTAAATTAACTTTATCTAAATCGTTTATAATTTCTTTATATATAACTTTATCCAACATTGGAATTTCTACTTTTGGTGCATAAGCTTCATCAAATAATATATTATTTTTTTCCTTAATATACTTTTTTGCTTTGGTGCACCATAGATTATGAGCTATTTTCCATATTAAGTTTTCCAACTTCTCCACTTTAATATTTTTATTAAAATACTCAAATATAGCTAAAAAGACACTATTTGTTAAGTCTTCTGCCTCTTCTTTATTATGCGTTTTTTTCAGTGACCAGTTATATATTTTATAATAATACTCTTCATAAATATCATCCATAATTACCACACCTTCTAAAATTTTGCTTACAGTATTAAATTATTTTTACTACCTCCTTCAATTATATAGTATCAATACTAAAAAATTAGTTAGGTTTTCTTTTAAAAAAAAGAAACCTATAAGGTTCCTACTTTAATTTAAAAGGCTTGTCTTTGCTTCCATCTCCACTTTTATACAAAACTTTGCTATTCAAATAAATAACAGGACGAACATAGGCAAACTCCATAGCATTACTTGAAGCCATTCTTCCATAATTGTCAATGCTATAAACTTTATCCGTATTATCTTTATTAGCCGTAGCTAACCACCAACTATAATCTTCTACCAAATAATTATAATTTTGACATGCCTCATTTGCGATACTCTTACAATTACCATCAAGACTAGCCATAATATAATCACTAGCTGTAAGTAACCCAACTTTTTGATTTTCCATAACTTGACTACATTCAATATTTCCACTATTATCAGTATCGTTTAAACCTCTTTTACCAATACATTGATTAAAAGAAAGCAACTTCTCTTTATCAGAGCTACTAAGCATAATTTCATTTAAAGCTTTATCTGGATCAGTATACATTTTATCAATATACTCTTTAATTCTACTAGCAGTATAATTATTAATACCAGAAGTATAACCAACGGTACTATTATAACGATTATCCCAAGCTAGAGAACTTCCTGAACTTAATTCCTTAATTAACATTATTCTATTATTAGAAGTAACCTTAACTATTCGCCATAAACCTTCATCTAACTCAACATAATTATTTACCTTTTCACCACGATAAACATAATCATTATTTATTTTATATAGACCATAACCACTTGTTGCAACTTTCTCAGTAACTTTTTTATATAACTCTTGTGTTATAAAATCTTCTCCACAATCCAAATATGGCGTATATAAATACTCACTACCCGTTTTCTCTACTAAAGTTCTACCAGTACATGAAACACCTTCTTTTGTGTATTCATTAAGAGGTTTCATTTTTTCAGCACTAACTAAATTATCAACTTCAATTTCAACAATACCACCATCAACTTGTGGTAATAAATCAGGATGATCTTTAAAATATGAAACCGTAGCATTTTTAATAACTTCTTCAATATCTTCATAACTATAGCTTTTTTTAATAAATAAAGAACTCAACAAAAGAACTAACAAAATTAAAACAACAAAACCAATAACGACACCCATAAAAAGCATCATTTTTTTCTTGGCTTTATTATTTTCTTCTTTTTTCCTTAAATCTTCCAATTCTTCATCTGTAACTTCTGCTTTCGCTTTATTAGCTTTACCAACTATATTAAATTTTGAAGCCATAAAAATATCACTCCTTTATTAATTATCAAAAAAATCATCAAAAAATTCGTCATCATCATCAAAATCATCAAGACTCAAATCATTAGTTACTAAAGTATCATTAGCCTTTTCTTCTTTACTATCATCATCTTCATCAAAAACATCATTAATACTTTCACCATTTTTTGGCTCTTCAACTTTTTCCGTCGTAATTGCAGCTTCTGCTTGTTTTTCTTCTTCTTGCTTAGCTAACTTTTCTTCAGCCTCTAATTCAGCAATTTTTGCATCAATCTTTTTAACAAGTTCATCAACATCAAAACCTAAATCATCATCACTACTGTTATCTGCTACATGATTTCCTGCTGGTTTAACATTATTTTGCCTCAAAGGATTAGAAAAAGGTAACTCTTCATTATTCATGCCATCATGTAAAAAAGGATTTGAATTATTTGGCTGTGAAAAAATATTATTATTTCGTGTTAAAAAATCAGGTATTTTAATATCTTTATTTGATTCTGACTTAGTCATCATACCAAATGGTGGTACAAAAGGATTTGATGACATCATACCCGGAAGTTCAGCATTACCACCAGCCGAATTATCTGTTGATTCATTCATCATTTCTAGCAACTTTTTCTTCTTTTGCTCTTTTACAAATTCTTTGATATCAAAAATATGCACTTCTTGTTTTTGTCTTGTTGGATATTTCGCAATAGGATAAGACTTTCCCCAATTTAACTTATAATTAGGTGTTCTTTTTGTTTTAAATGGTTGTTTACGCAATCTTAAAACAATACATTCATTTTCTTTCATTCTTTGCAAATCAGAAACTGTGACAAGTGGCGTTGAAGCAGTTTTATCATCTTTTTTTGATTTTTCTTCACCACACATTTTAGAAATCTCTTCTAAGGCTTTTAACTCGGTCGTTATTAAATAAATAATATTACCACAGTTACCTCTTATAGTTTCTGCATCTTCTTTACCATAAGTAGAATCTAACTGAGCAAAATTTTGAATAATCATCGTAAAACGAATTAATCTTGAACGTGCCGCTGTAATCATAGTTGTTACATCCTTTAAAGGTGGCATATTAGCAAACTCATCAAGAATAAAGTTTGTTCTAACAGGTAACTTTCCTCCATGTCTTTGGGCAACATCAATCAAAGTTTCATAAATTTGTTTTAAAAGAATAGTTACCAATGAATGATAAGTTTTCTTTTCATCTTGAATAACAATAAACACTGCCGTTGGTTTTTCACCAATACTTTCAAGATCTATATCACTATGTGAAAGCATTTCACTTAAATTGTCACGTGAAGCAAATAATTTTACTTTTTGTTTAAAAACAGATAAAATACTTCCCTTTGTTTCGCTTGGAGCCATAATTGTACTAGAAGCATTTATTGCAGCAGCACTACCAGGATCTTTAGCATTAAAATATTCTTTAATATAAGTAGAACCACCAAATTTTTCTTCACCAACTGTAGTCATTACAGAAATACTATTAATATTAATTTCTTCAGGTTTAGCATCTTCAAACAATCCTAAAGCTACTCCTGAAAAATAATCAGCTGATGTTTTTTCCCAGAAAGGATCAGCATTTTTATTAGAGTCATCATACAAAATGTTCAAAGCCAAATCATCTAATAATTCAATAGCCTTATCTTGATTACCGGCTTTATACATCTCATATGGTAGAGTCATAGGATTCCAAGAATTACCATTTTGAGGATCACGGAAATTTAAAAGTAATATTTGATAACCTTTATCGCGAAGCATCTCACCCGTCTTTTCATAAATTTCTCCCTTAGGATCTGTTATAATCATAGACTCTTTAGCTTTAGCCAAACTATTTACTTGTGGAAAGACAACTGTTTGCGTTTTACCAGAACCAGTAGCACCGATAACTAACGTATGATATTCACTGTTATCAACCCACATTTCTTTTTCATTAAGAATTATTGGAACTCCTGCACTTTTACTAAAACCATCACCAATTAAA
The DNA here is from genome assembly GCA_947628635.1 of uncultured Bacilli bacterium. Lineage (GTDB taxonomy): Bacteria > Bacillota_I > Bacilli_A > RF39 > UBA660 > CANRGD01. The sequence goes on from CANRAX010000006.1 coordinate 10,160, forward strand.
ACAGGATCCAAAACTTCTTTAATTTCCTTATCCTTTGCCCATCTAGAATAACCTTTATCTTTTTTATCAGTTGTAATACCAAATCCTTTTTCTCTTTCAAAGAAAATAGAACTTACACTTACACATAAACCAATTAAAACCAAAATATAAATTATAATAGTTGAAGAAATATATTCTCCAGAAAAAGCTGGTAAGGGATTTAATCCAGACAATTGTCCCTCATTTGCAAACATTGAAACATTAGCAACACCTATTGCTACTATATATAATAAAAATATAGCAAACATAAAAAACATTAACAAATCTTCTGGATCTGCCCGGAATTTAAATTTCATAGTACGTCTTCCCTTTCATACATTATTATAACTTAAAATATAAAAACTGTCTATTATTGGTTTGAAATAATTATTTTAAATCCATCTTCTGAAAATTTATATAGCATATTAACCTCTTCTTTAATACTATATCTACCACAGCTAAGAATCATTTCATAATTTTTATCATTATCAATATCTAAAAAATAATTAAAATAAGGTTTACATTCTTTATAATTTTGTTTATTTTCTGAAATATCATTATATATATAATAAATAAAATCATCTTTAACCATAAACACAATAGAAAATAAAACATCTGGAATAAAATCATCTGCAAAAGCATTACTAATTAGATAAAAATCTTCTCCTATTCCATCATTATCAATATCCACTGTAGTCTTTGTACTTGTAGTAAATTTGACTGATTCATTTAAATCATTATCTTTTAAAACTTCATTAACATATTTTAAATCATCAATATTTGCTTCTTCAAAATCTAAAACATTAATATCATAATTAGCTCTATAAGCCAAAAATTTTCCCGTAAAAGGTACTGCTTTTTTATTATTATCAAAAACATACCATTTGTCATCATGCCAAACATAGTTCTCGCCTAAATTTTCATTATCAACATAAACATTAAATTTTTGCCAATTAAGTTTATCCACAGAACTTTTTTGTGTTATATTTAGCCATTTTTTTCCTGAAAAAGACCAAATAGTATTATCTCCAACCATAATAGTAGTTGTATAGCTTTCTTTTTTCACATTATCTTTACCCCATATTAGATAAAGCACCAAAAAATAAATTACTAAAATGATTATAATAATTATATAAGTTCTTTTTTTTCTCATAATTTCTCCTTAATTAACCATATAATAAGCAAATTGACTGGTATTTTTCCAAGAATATTGTCCCCACATATCAGTAGATTCACTACCGGGATCCATCATTAAAATAGTATTATTTGAAATTTCATCTATTGCTACCCAGTGTTGACCTGTTGAACCTTTAACCTCTGCTACAACATAAAATCCACTTTCTAATAAACCTTTTAATCTATTTAGCTTTTCTTTTTTACTTAATCCTGAAACATTAATTTTGCCTTGAAAACTAAATGATGGAGCGATTTTTTGTGCACTTGCCCAAATAAAGTTAGCACCTGAAAAACCACCACTACTATTCAAAGCTTCGACAAAAGTACCAGGATTAAAATCGCTAATTGTTGTATCCACCCCACTCTTAGCAATTAACATTGAAACTGAAGTAACTAAGCAACCTGCACTTTTAATTGTTTCACTACTATTACCTAAAGAAATATCAACCCATGGTCCTTTATATTGCTTCCAACTAGCAAAAGGTCCACTAGAAGCACTACCACCACAAGAAGAATCTCCATTATTACAACTAGCTTTTTCAATACCAGTAGCACCTGAACCTCCATATATTTGCATTAAAATTTGTTTATAATTTAAATTACTATCTGTAGCTAACTCATTCATTTGAGATTGAATATCATGACCAAATCCAGCATAAAAAACATTTCCTTGATTGTTAACCAAATATTCACCTTGTACTTCCGCAGCTAATGCCCTTAAACGATGATCAGCACCTATAGGTGGCATAGTACGCACAGCTCCAGGAATAATTCCACTTCTAACAATGCCTCCCTGACCATCACCACCGCCCATATAAGAGCAGCCTTCATCAGCATTACAAAATACCTGATCCGATACACAAGAAGCTATTTGTAATATCCATTGCCCATTTTCCTCTTCTAATTTTTTACCATTAGCATTTCCAACAGATATAGGTCTAGATAAAGCATAACTTCTAGCAGCCACCATTTGAGCTTTTATTGCTTCATCATCATAAGTCATATAAACTTCGCCATAGGCAACACCCATAATATAGTCCTCAAAAGGAACTAAAGGCTGATCAATTGGTGTATTATCATTACCATTACCATAAGCTCCTCCACATTCCATTAGACGAACCATTAAATTGGAGACATTCATATTCTTAGTTACATTACCAGAACTTGGTATATAAAAACCTTTTATATCATAAATACAACTTCCAATAGATGCACAAGTTGAACTTCCTGACTCTTTTCCTATAAAACTATAATATTTTTCAATATAATCAAAAATATCCTCAACAATTTGTTCTCTTTCATTATCAGTAGTTTTTGGAGCATATTTTGGAATCAAGTAATTTACCAAATTATCTCGAAAAACATCTTCACTGTAAGTATTGCCCATAAACATACAATCAGCTATATCTTCAATTACTTCTGTTGTCATATCTTCATAAGTATATTCTGTATATTTTGAAAACAAAATATTATAAACAGCTACAATTTTTAATACATCAACAGTTTTACCCATTGATTGATAATCTAATTTTACTTCATTAATCCTATCATAAAAAGCCTGTGCTTTCTCATCCTGAACTGTATACTCAATATCACCTATCTCACCACCAGAAGTAAATATGGCACCAATAGCGTCAATAAAATTTCCAAATAACGCATTAATACTACCAACAACAACTAAAATAATTATTATAATAACAAAAACAGGAGATAATAAAAGAGTAACCTTCAAAATAAGAGAACGCATTAATTTTCCCGATAGTTCAACTCTTTTTTTATTTTTTTTAGCTCTTTCATTTTCTTCAGAATCTCTTAAAGCCTCTCTGGAAAAATCATTCTTAACACTTGGACCTAAACCCGCAATTTTAGGTGATTCATTAGCCACATCTTCACTATTACTTACAGGAATTGAAGGCAGAGAACTATTATTTTCTTCCCCTTCTCCTTTTACATTAGAATCACTAATACCTACACCAGCATCATTGTAATTATTATGACTTTTATTTAAACCCTTAATAGAAGAATCATCTTTACCTAAAACTCCTGAATCATCTAATTTTTTAGCCGTTTTTCCCATACCTGGAATATTATTTAATACCTTACCACCTTGATTAATTAGCTTTTGTCCCGCTTTAGTTTTAGATGCTAAATCAGCAGCTTTTTTACCTACTGGTCCACCAAAATAAGAGCCAGCCGTTTCTGCCGCTCTTTTAACCGCTTTAGCTGATGCCTTTTCTCTGTTTTGCCTCTCACGATCTTTTGTAGAAGGAAGGCTTATGCCATTATTAGTATTATTAGCATTATTAGCATTAGTATTATTCATATTACCATTATTATTTTGATTATTATTTCTACTTTCATATGGCATAATACATCACCTTACTTCTTTTTTATTTTAAAATCCTCCACCACTACCAAAGGAATCTAACTCTTCTTGAGTAACTGCAATATTAATTCGCATACGTCTGTTACCACAAACAAATAATGCTTCACCTTGTGAATAATGTTTTATACTTTCTTTCTCACTATCATTTAAATCTATTAATAAAGATAAATCTTCAACAGCCTGTTTTCTAAGACCCATAACTAAATAATAAGAAGAATTATCAAAAATTGCTTTACCTTGTGTAATAACTGCTTGATCTGCAAAATCACTTGGTTGTTGAGTAATTATAATTGTACCAGTATTATACTTTCGAGCTCTTCTTTGAACTTGAGCTAAGAAGTCAGCACCTAAGGCATTATTATCTCCTAATAAAACATGTGCTTCATCAATCATTAATACTGTATCAACATTATAGTCCAAACATAATCCCCAAGCATATTTTAAAACGTTAAAGAATAAAGCATTACGAACAGTTGAATCACTATTCATTAATTCCTTAATATTAAAGACCATAAAATCACTATCTTTTCGAATAGTTGTATGACCATCAAAATAGAATTTTAATTCATTAATAATAGGACGAACCTTCAATTCAAGACGTTCCATTATATCTCTTTCTTGAGTTTGTTCAGTCATTGACATTAAACGTCCTCTAATAGTTGCATAAACATCACTGAAAGTAGGATAATCACTAGAAGTATATCTTGAAAAATCTGTATTAAAATCAATTCCAAAACGTCTATAAGTATCTTGTACAATTTCACTAAACATAGTCAAAACATCTTCTTCAATTGATGGATCATAATATTTCATAAATGCTTTTAAAAATTGTAAAGTTCTAGTTAAAACAGTATAACCTAGTCCTTGTTTAATTTCTTCTTCATCAGCATCAATTACTACTTCAAGTGGATTTATAAGACCAAATTCTCCACCTTTAGCAATATCAATAATATCGCCACCATAAGTACGAGCAATTTCTCGATATTCATCTTCTGGGTCAATTATAACTATTTGACAACCATTTCTAATATGTGTTCTAAGCATAAGTTTCGCAGCTGTTGACTTACCAGAACCAGATGTACCTAAAATAATCATATTAGCATTATTTCTATTATTTTCTTTTCTTATTTTATACAAAAATTGATTAAATAAAATTACTCCTCCAGAAAAATCTACTCCTAATAAAGTTGATAATCCTGGATCTTTTATACTATCGAAGATGAATGGATACATAGCTGAAATAGTAACCGATGGAATAGGTGTTCCAATTCTTTGTTCAACATCTTGAGCAGGAAATATTGGTATAATAGATTTTAATACTTTTTCTTGTTCAAAACGCAAAGAAACTGCTTTCAACTCCATTGCATCTAAATAATTTTTGACATTTACTTTTTTTAATTCTAACTCTTCTTTTGTATCAGCAGTAATCATAATGTGCATTTGAAAATCAAAAATACGAGCTTGACTACCAGCTAACATAGAAGTAAAATACTCCAAACTTTCAGCATCTTGTCTTATTCTCTCACGTACTGTTTGATCTCTTTCATTCTGATATCTTTCTTTTAATTCAGCAACCTGTTTATTTAACATTTTAGCCATTTCTTGAAAAGGAACAGGAATATGTTTAACAACAACTTTTATGCCTGACATATTAGTTAAAGATGATAAATAACCTGGCATAATATATTTTGGATATGATACTACCGTTAATATAGTTGCATATTTATCACTAATAACAAACTCACTAGGTGAAAAATGTAATCCTTTAGGAGCAATTTGACTTCTTAAACTTGTACTCATACTGGCATCACCGTCCCAAACTCTGTAGAATTACCACCATTTAAGAAATTTTCAAGAACAAGCCTTAAGTCTGAATTACTTATCTGTGAAGCATTAATTCCACATTGCGCTAACCCATTTATCATCATTCTTACTCTTTTTTGTAATAAATCAACATCTTTTGTTTTAAACATAAAATAATATTCTGTATCAACAACATTATTTCTAATAAAGGTTTCACCTTTATCGATATCTTGCATAATAAGTTTTCTTACTGCTGGAGATGATGTTTCATTCAAAAGTAGTTGCATTTGTGACATATAAACTGAAATATCCACAGGTCTATCAGCTACAATCAACCAAAATTCGAAATCTAAGGTATTATAAAAATTTCTTAAACTAATTAAAATATTATTTTGCATATCTCCATCTAAAATAAAGATATTTCTAGGAGTAATTTTAACACCACTTACTTTTTGATTATCTTTTGTAATAATCATATTATTTTGAATACCTTTTAAAGGTAGCCAATCTTCTGTAAATCCACTACTATTTTTTTTGGACATTTTTATAACACCAACCTTTCCAACGATATGTCTGTCTATTTGTCAAGAATTCATATAATTCAATAATTATATTTAACATATTATGATAATAAGGAACAGGCATTACCAAAAAACCAGTTATAACAGCGGGACTTAAAATTAATATTGTTACCCAAGTAGAAGTAAGTGGCATTGTTGCTAATAAGACGATTGTAACAAATATACCTACACCAAAAATGACTAAATCCATTTTTCTAAAAATCCCTAGTATTAATTGTCCCTTTTTTGTATTAGCTGGGATTAAATAATTCACTTATATCACACTCCCTATTTTTTCATTATTTTTTATTATCTACTTTTTAGTAGCACCATAATCAGCTTTGGCTTTTTGATACTCAGCAGAAGTTTCAATTCTATTTGCTTTACCTTCAGCTCCAACAGTAACCTTTTTAACAATATCAGAATTAAATATAGCATTTGGATCAGTAGAAGATGTTATCATTACATCATTTGCACCACCTGAATCTCTAAATGAATCAAGTTTTTGAACTAAAGCAACATCTCTATCTTGTACTGATTTCGCCATCTCAGCAACAGCCCACTGTTGACCAGCTAGTGTTACTAAATCACCATCAATTCTTGATGTTTCACTACTAAATGTATTAAAACTTTTTCCAGCTACAACAAAGGTTTTTTCACCTTTTTGTTTGGCTACATTATAACTATTTCTCCATTCATCAAGTGTAGTGTTAAAAGTACTTCCATTATTTAACTTACCAGTAACATTGAAACCGCCACCTTTTTTGACAGCTCTATCTTCAAGATATTCTTTTAATGCTTTACCAGTTGAAGCAACACTTTTCAAATTTTCAATATTTCTAGTTTGCATTTCATAATCACTTTCACCTCTAGTAAGTCTTTGTAAATTAGTTCTTACCCTTCCAGTGAATGTTGAACCACTAGAACCTCTATCAATAACAGTTGCATTTCTTTTTTGAATAGTATCAAATGTATTTTTTCTAGCATGGTCTTTTGAAGTAGCTACTGTTTTTAATCCTGTTCCCAGACCAGCCAAACCACCTAAAATACCTGCAACAACGTGCTTTCCTTTATTTGCAAATGTGCCCGTATTAGTTCCATTTGCATCATCTGCCATTTCACTAGCACGTTTCGAAGCAAAGAATGAGCCCACTGTTCCAACAGCCGCAGTTCCTACCCCAGCTACTTTATCAGCTACTTTAGCGGCAGATTTGACAACACCTGCAGCTTCGCTAAAGCCTTTGAATAATCCGCTGCCAGAGTCTTCTTTCATACCTAATACTTGTCGTATAAATTTAGGTGCTTGCTTAGCAAAAGCAAATAAACCTATCCATATTGCTATCGCTGATAAAACACCAACCATACCACTACCAGTATTCATTACTATTCCATTTACTATCATATCTTGAATTAAATAAATTACAAAATAAATAATTGCCAAACGAACAAATAAATCAAGATAAGTAGAAGTAAGAGCTTTTACCCAAGAATTAAAGGCACCATCTTTAGAACCGCTTGGATTCATATAACTTATAATTGGAATTGGTGCAATCAAACGCAAAACTGCCAATTTTACAGCACGAATAGTTACTTCTATCGTATAACTTAACAAAACAAATACAAAAATAAAAGCCACAACTGCTGAAATTATAGGTACGTTGGCAAAAACATATTTATCTTTACCATACTTTTTCTGATACCAATCTTCACTTTTATCAACAGTACATTTTTCTGTAAGTAAACTTATAATTTCACCTGGATCTGCATCAATTTTTGTATATGCTTCCAAAACATCATCATCAATATCTTTACAAATTCTATTTGCATTCAACATTTCTTCAGATCTACCATCTGTAGGTTCTTCTCGATATTCTTCGGGTACTAAATTAATTCTAATAAAACCTTTCAGTATAGTAGACGTAAAAATCCTTGAAGATCTTTTTAAAGATTCTGCTTGCTTATCAGCACCAGTAAGTGCAGAATCATCTTCAGAGTCTAATCCACTATCAACAGTTTCATCAGTAGTGCCAAGAACTAACCTACCTAAAGTATTATTAGCCAAAATTCTATGTTGCAACGAATAAAGAGTTCCAAACAATAAACCATTATTATTAATTTGTCTTTCGTATTCTGTATCAGCTCCTGGAATACTTACAGGTACCAATACTGTCATTAATACCAAAGCCATAATTACACGCGTAATAATTGAACCAAGTCCAGACTTAGCCCCAAACGCTTCCTCAGGATTAACAATCCCTTTAATAATAGTAACAGCTAATTGGAAAATCATGAATACGCCAATAATTAATTGAATTCTTTTATAAAAGCCAAGTATAGTAGCATTATTAAATAAGTCAGCTGAAGATACATTAAAAAATATTTGATAAATTAAACCAAGCAACCAATATGCAGGTCTATCAAAAAGACCAGCAATCATTCTAAATATATCGCCAAATATATCAGCTTTTGATGTATCAGTCATTTCCAATCACCTCACTTTTACTATAATTTATTTTTTATTTTAATCCACAAGTTGGATCACTAGTAATTCCAAATACTTGTAATAAAAGTTCTACAAGTGTAGGTATAAAGAATAAAGCCACTACTAAAATAAGCCTATTGATAAGTTTTTTTTGAGCTTTTCCCATAGCTTCATCATCACTTTGAATAATTACTTTAGCAAACTCAATACTACTCAAAATAACAACTATTATTGGCCCTATTACTCTTGTGTAATTAAGTATTTGTTGTAATAACCAAGCAACAGAATCTGGATCACTTGGATTTCCTAATAAAGAAGCATCTGGATCACAACTTTGCTCTTGATTATAACCACCCAAATCTCCTTCAACATCATCAATCGTAATTTCTTCATTATCTAAAATATAAGCACCATGAAAATTAGTTAATGAATCACCATTAAATTTATCTAAACTAAAAGCATTAACTTGTTTTATATTAACAAGAAAAAAACTAAATAACAATATTAAAACAACTAGTCCTTTTTTCATGAGACCACTCCATAAATACTTTAACATAATAAGTATATCAAAAGAAAAAAAAAATAGCAATCATTTGCTATTTCAATTTTACATTTACTTTGAAGCTTCCCAACAAGCACTCCAACTAGTTGTATCAGCATCACTTTCGCTACCCTTAGCAACTATATTCATAACTACTGTTACAAAAGTTACAACAAAGAATACTAGTGCTGCATAAATAAAACGCTTTATCAATCTACCTTGAGCAGCTTTTACTTCTTTTTCATCACTTGAAATAACAGCTTTACCTAAATCAACTGTTCCCAAAACTATCAAAACTATCGGAATACCAATTTGAATAATTGGGAAAACTCCTCTTCTTACTAACTTTACTATTGGTCCTAAACCTTGGCATACATCGTCTGCTATAAACATAAACAACCTCTCCTTCACATCCATTATAATATTAAAAATTGGTTTTTGTCAATTAATTAACGCCTAAATAAACCAAATATTTTTCCAGAAGAATTTTTGTTCTGAGAAAAATGATTATTTATTATACCAATTTTTATCAAAAAGTCATTTAAAATTCCATTTCTTTTTCTATCATCTAAAGGTGGAATATTAAAAAAAACTTTTACATTAGCCTCATTTTCAAAATCATTTATATCATTATCCATTAATAAACTATGATTAAGAACAATTTTTCTATTTTGTAAATTTACAAATATCGATTTGTTTCTCCTAATCAATCTATTTAACTTAATAATGCTTGGTTCAACTAAATAAAAAACATCAGAACACATACTAGAATCACTTGAATTATTTAAATCAATCAAAACTATTTCTTTATTTAATTTCATAATCGCATTTTTAACTTCATTTTGACGAACGGACAACATATTTTTATCATTAAATAATTGAAAATCATTTTTATCTATTTCTAAAGCTATAGATTTATCTTTTCCAAGACATGAATTAATTTCTTTCATCAACATATAAATAAGTGTTGTTGCACCAGCATGATCAGTAACATTTTTAAAACCTAAAACAATTGAATTACTACTATAACTTTGTTTAGCCACAACTTCTGATATTTTAGGGTCTATATTAGAAGAATTTACTTGTGATTTATTCATTCTTAATATTTGATCTACATCTTTAATAGTATTTGATTTCTCCATTAATAATTTAATACCTTCACAATTAGTTGTAAAGTTATAAATACCAAGATTAATCAAACTTACCAAAAAATTAGTAGTACATAAAGAACTACCTTCCGGTAAATAAAAAATTATTTTTTCAGGATTTAAACCTTTCGAAATAATTTCATAACTTCTGATTTCTGTATAATGCTTAATAGCGGTAACATCTATTACCATTTTACTGTAGAAAAAGTTTTTAAACATTTCAACAATTTCTTCTGGTTCATAGACCCCGGATATACTTTTTATAACATCTATATCTAGTGTTGACAATTTATCTGTATTTTCATTAGCGATAATTACATTCATTAAATATCACCTTTTTAACTTCGTTATTGTTTTAGTAGAACCACTAACCTGAAAAATACGAAGCCCCATTATATTATTAATAATTGGTATATTTATATTAATTTGGGTTTTAACAATAAAATAAATTTTTTGCATTTCACTGCTATTACTTGAACCACTAATATTAGTAACATTATCCTCAGTAAATAACCCTACACAATAACCAACTGTTTTATCACATTTCCAAGTACCATTATCATTAGGAGGATTAATTGTAGATGCATTATAACCTATTTGACTAGCATAATCCTTTATTCTATTACAAATAGCATTAGTTCCACCACCACAACCATCACCAATAGATTCAAAACCATTTCCTTCATATTCTTCTAAAACTGAAATGATTTCATTTTTAAGCCTAAATGCCTTCGTATAATTAACATTAAATGCCAAATAGCCAGATACCAAAACTAAAAAAACAACAATAATAGCTATATTGACAACGCCACCATAAGCATCACGCATCTATCTCACCTCATTTATCGCTCAATAACAACCATACCACCTGATGTACCTGTGCCACTTATATTATCCCATTGAGCATTTATTGATTTTTGAATACTTGGCCACATAAACCAAAAGAACCCAATTACAGCTGCAATTGCAATAAGTGTAATAACTGTTAAATTTAATTCACCTGTTGCTGCCTTCATCAGCTTTCACATCCTTTCCATTATCTTACATTTATCATTATAACAAATATTAATTTTTTACACAATAATTATTCTTATTTTTCTACATACTAAACATCATCATCATAGAAATCAATATTACAAGCATTACCCCAATACCAGTTACTACAAGCATAATCATTGTTTGGCTTTCCATATGATTAAGTCTTTCTTTATATTTAGTTTCTCTAGCTTTATTTTGTAAAGAAGAAACTGTTCTAGCAAACATCATAAGACGTTCCTGCTTTCTTTCTTGAGAACCAATTCCTAGACGATAAAGAAGTCTCATCATTCGCATTGAATCTCGAACAGGATAAGTATTAGCAAATTCCATATAAGGATCAACAGAAGCATCACCTGCATTTATTCTATCAATCATCTTTCTAAGTCCCGGTTTAAAAATATCCGGAGCATCATCAATAGATTTACCAATAGCAACAGGAACAGTATAATGTTGAATTAAGATTTCCAAACTCTTCAAGTAATATGGAAGCATTATGTCAATTTCATGTAAATGAGCTTTATAATAACTTTTCAATTGTGTATATGGCATTTTAAATATAACAACAGCAATAAAAATTGCTAAGACTAAATTTAAGAAGAATTGAGAATTTATTATATCTGCCGAATTAGAAGAACTAATTGTAAATGCAAGAACAATAAAAAACACAATTATAGCATAAGTTATTCTTTTCATATATAACTGATCAGCATCAGCATCTTCTCCATATTTAGCATAAACTAAGAATGTATAGTCTTCTTCCCGAACAAGTTCCAAATATTTTTGATTATCAGCAAAAAACTTATCTTTATTTATTGTATTATTATATACAAGAACAAACAGTATAATTGCTCCAACAATAATTATCTCCACTACTCAGCACCTACATTCTCATTATAATATTTTTCCCCTTTTAATAGGAAATATGTATTTATAATTAATACTCCATGTAATAGCCCTGAAACATACCATCTATCTAATAAAACTAAATAAGTCTCTCTTCCTAGTAAATATTGAACTAACATAACCATAAGATAAAGCATTATACCAAACTGTAAAAATGATTTATGAAAAGAAGCTCTTTCAATTCTATCACGATAAACACTTTCAACAAGCATATCGATATCCATTTGCATATTTTCTAGTGATTCTGAAGAATCTCTTGCACCTTCTTTAGTTATTTGTAAAAATAACTGATGCATATTCTTTACAATATAATATGGATATAATCTACTCATATAAGCAAGTGCTTCATCAATAGTACCATT